>JBOHPM010000044.1:0-11782 GCA_050731715.1 Candidatus Rokuibacteriota bacterium | reverse complement strand
TCTTGGTCACGCCCAGGGCAAACGCCGAGGCGGCCAGGAGGACCCCGAACACGCGGGTGATGGCCTGATTACCTCGCGACCCACGGCCGCGGGGTAGGCGAACCCGGGGCCGCGTGCTTCATTTGATGAGGGTGACGATCTTGAAGATCGGCAGATAGAGCGCGATGACCAGGCCACCGATGATCACACCGAGGATGACGATCATCGCCGGCTCCAGCAGCGACATGAGGGCCCCCACCGCGGTATCCACTTCGTCGTCGTAAAAGTCGGCCACCTTGCCCAGCATCTGGTCGAGGGCACCGGTGGACTCGCCGACGTTGATCATGTGGACCACCATGGGTGGGAACACCGCGGCCGTCCGCAGGGGCTCGGACAGGGTGCGCCCCGACGTGACGGCGGCCCGGGCCTGCATGACCGCCTTCTCCACCACCCGATTGCCGGCCGAGCGCGCGGTGATGCGCAGCGCCTCCAGGATGGGAACGCCGGAGGAGATCATGGTGCCGAGGGTCCGCGTGAACCGGGCCACCGCGACTTTTTGGACCAGCACGCCGATGACGGGCACCTTGAGGAGCAGTGTGTCGATAACCATGCTCCCCTGCTCGGTCGCGTAGTACTTCTTGAGCGTGAAGACGAACGCCGCCATGGCGGCCAGGATGAAGAGGATGTAGCTCTGGGTGAAGTCCGACGCCCAGAGCACGACCTTGGTCGGCAGGGGCAGCTCGGCTCCCAGCCCGGCGAACATGGTCTTGAAGGTCGGGATGACGAACGTCATCATGAAGATGACCACCAGCACGGCCACCGAGATGATCGTCGCGGGGTAGACCATGGCCCCCTTGACCTTACGCTTGAGCGAGGCGGCCTTCTCGATGTAGGTCGCCAGCCGCTGCAAAACTACGTCGAGCACGCCGGCCGACTCACCCGCCTGCAGCATGTTGGTGAAAAGATCGTTGAAGATCTTCGGGAACTTCCGGAAGGAGTCGGCCAGGGCGGCGCCGGCTTCCACTTCCTTGACGATCTGCTGGGTGGCGACCCGCAGGCCCTTGGACTCCGTCTGCTCAGCCAGAATCGAGAGGCACTGGGCGATGGGGAGACCGGCATCGATCATGGCGGAGAACTGCCGCGTGTACACGGCGAGCTCGCGATCCTTGACCTTTCCGCCGCTGCCGCGACGAGGCCCGGCCGCGGCCCTGGCGCGACGCTCGGTGACGGCGGTGACCAGGATGCCGCGGGAGCGGAGCTGACCGACGGCGTTGAGACGGTCGGCGGCCTCTACCTCACCGGCCACGGCGCCGGCGATCGTCCTGCCCCGGTACGCGAAGTTCGCCATGACGCGCTCCTAAGCCCGCCTGGAGAAGGGCGAGCCGCTGCCGGCACCAGCCGCGGCCGCGGACGTGGCGCTGGCCCCCTCGCTCTGAAGCAGCTGCGCGAGCTCCTCGGGGAGGGTCGATCGGTTCATGGCGTCCTCGCGGGTGATCTGGCGCCGCCTGACCAGCTCGGCCAGGGACTGGTTCATCGTCTGCATGCCGTATTTGGAGCCGGATTGGAGGGCCGAGTAAATCTGGTGGACCTTCTCCTCCCGGATGAGGTTGCGGATGGCGGGCGTGGCCACCATGATTTCCATGCTCATCGTTCGGCCCCCGCCGACCTTGGGGATGAGGGTCTGGGAGAGCACGCCCTCCAGCACCAGCGAGAGCTGGGCCCGCACCTGCGCCTGCTGGGTGGTGGGAAAGACGTCGATGATGCGGTTGATGGTCTGGGCGCAGGAGTTGGTGTGCAGGGTGGCGAAGGTGAGGTGGCCTGTCTCCGCGATGGTGATGGCGGCGGCGATCGTTTCCAGATCGCGCATCTCGCCCACCAGCACCACGTCGGGGTCCTGACGCAGGATCGACTTGAGCGCATTCTTGAAGGAATGAGTGTCCGCGAAGACCTCGCGCTGGTTCACCACACACCGCTTGTGCGGGTGCACGAACTCGATGGGATCCTCGATGGTCACGATATGCTCGCTGCGCTCGTTGTTGATCTTGTCCACCATGGCCGCCAGCGTCGTGGACTTTCCCGAGCCGGTAGGACCGGTCACGAGGACGAGCCCCTTGGGGCGCTCGGCCATCTCCTCGACGACTTTGGGCAGGCCGAGCTCGTCGAAGGTGCGGATCTTGTAGGGGACGACGCGAATGGCGGCGCCGACGGCGCCCCGCTGCCGGTACACGTTGCAGCGAAACCGGGCCAGGCCCTGGATGCCGAAGGACAGGTCGAGCTCGCTCTCCTCCTCGAATTTCTGCTTCTGGGCCTCGTTCAGCACGCTGTAGGCCAGACGCTGGGTGTCCTGGGGCGAGAGCTGCTCGAACTGGCTCAACGGCACTAGCTTGCCGGCGATACGGATCTGGGGGTTGGTCCCCGTCGTGAGGTGAAGGTCAGAGCCTCCTCGGTCGACGAGGATCTGTAGCAGATCTGCCATCGTAGCGGCCATCGCTCCTCCTGATGCGTTACTCGGCGACGGTGACCCGCAGCACCTCCTCCACCGTCGTGATGCCCTCGAGCACTTTGGTGAGGCCCGCCTGGCGCAGCGTTCGCATGCCCTGCGACTGTGCGCTGCGGCGTAGTTCTGCCGCTTGTGCGCCTTTGAGGATCATATCGCGCAACTCCGCCGTCATCGGCATGACTTCGTACAGCGCCACCCGTCCTTTCAGCCCGGTGAAATTGCAGACGGCACACCCCTTGCCCTTGTAGATTGTCACCCGTCTCGGCCCCGTGGGTTGGTGGCCGTACGGCGTGAGGCTGTCCTGATCGATCTCGTTGGGCTCCTTGCAGTCCTTGCAGACCTTGCGGCCCAGGCGCTGGGCCAGGATCAGCACGAGTGAGGAGGCGACCAGGAAGGGGGGGATACCCATGTCCACCAGCCGCGCGACAGTCGACGGGCAGTCGTTGGTGTGCAGCGTGGAGAATACCAGGTGACCGGTCAGCGCGGCCCGAACGGCGATCTGGGCCGTCTCGAGATCGCGAGTCTCGCCGACCAGGATCACGTCGGGGTCCTGGCGCAGAAACGAGCGCAGAACCGCGGCGAAGGTCCGCCCCACGCTCTCGTTGATCTGGATCTGGTTGACGCCCCGGAGGTTGTATTCCACCGGATCCTCGGCGGTCATGATGTTGTGCTGCGGAGAATTGATGGCCTGGATGGCCGAATAGAGCGTGGTGGTCTTGCCCGACCCGGTGGGCCCGGTGATGAGCACCATGCCAAAGGGCTGGCGGATCGCCGCCTGGAATTGTTCGAGGCTTGTAGGCTCGAAGCCGAGATCGGTGAGGTCCAGGCGCAGGGCCTCCTTGTCCAGGATACGGAGGACGGCTTTCTCGCCGAAAATCGTGGGTAGGATGGCCACGCGAAAGTCGATCTCGCGCTCGTTGTAGCGAAGCTTGATACGGCCATCCTGGGGCAGGCGGCGCTCGGCGATGTCCAGGTTAGACATGATCTTGAGCCGGGAGGTGAGGGCCGGTTCCAGCCGCTTGGGCGGCGAGAGGATCTCGTGCAGGACCCCATCGATGCGAAAGCGGATCCGGTACACCTTCTCGTACGGCTCGAAGTGGACGTCGGAGGCGCCCTTCTGGATCGCGTCGCCGAGGACCATATTGACCAGCTTCACCACCGGCGCTTCATCGGCCGATTCTTTCAGCTCGAAGACGTCGAGCTTGGGCGCTTCCTCGTCCTCGACCACCTCGACAGCGGCCGCGGTGACGTCGCTGGCCAGCTCCGTGAGGCTTTCCAGGGCGGCGCCGCCCTGTCCCTCGTAGTTGCGCTCGATGGCCTTGCGAATGGCCACCTGGGAGGCCACGACTGGTAGCACTTGCAGGTTCGTCATGAACGCGATGTCGTCGAGGGCGAAGACATTGGTGGGGTCGGCCATGGCGAGGGTGAGGGAGTTGCTCACCCGCTTGACCGGCAGGACTTCGTACTTCTTGGCGATGGCCGCCGGGACCAGGCGCAGGACATCCGCATCGACATCGAGCTGGGCGAGCGTCATCGAGGGGATGCCGTACTGGCGCGAGAGGAACCCGATGAGCTGCTCGTCACTGAGGAGCTTGAGGCGGACGAGAATGGATCCGAGCTTTTCGGCCGTGCCCTTTTGTGCGGCTAGGGCCCGGTTGAGCTGCTCCTGTGAAATCAGGGCTTCGGCCACCAGCAGATCCCCGAGGCGCCGGTTGACGGGCTGCCCAAGCTTCGAATGAGCCATTAAGGCATTCTTACTGCACTCCCCCCACGCGCTTCAATGTCTCTGAAAAGACCTTGTAGGCGTCATCCTGGTACAGGACGAAGACCACCCGTCGGAGGCTGCTTTGGCGGCCCTTGAGGTGCCCCACGACCTCCTTGAGCATGGCCTCGGCCGAAACGGCCGGCGGCACATGGCCGACCCCGGTACCCAGGGCGGGCAGCGCCAGCGACGTGATCCGGTGCTTGTCGGCCAGGGCCAGGAGGGATCGGGTCGCTTTGCCGATCGCGTCGGCATCGGTCTGGAGATCGGGCCCCATCACCGCGGCATGGATGACGTGGCTCGCCATCAGGTTGCCCCCTGTCGTGAGGACCGCGTCTCCCACGTCGACGGGCCCTTGGCGCATGGCCTCCTCTTCGATGATAAGCCCGCCCTTGCGTTTGATCGCGCCGGCCACGCCGGTTCCCATGGCCAGGGTAGCGTTGGCAGCATTGACGATCGCATCGACGTCGCGGTCCGTGATGTCACCCCGCTCGATGGCGATCGTGGCCGCGCCGATCTTCACCTTCATCGCTGCCCCTGCTCCAGACGCTCCTGCGCCTTGACCGCCTCCCACGAGCGCTCGAGCTCCTCCGTTGACACGCTCTCCACCGATGTCCCCCGGGCGTGGAGATGGCGCTCCATATCGGCAAAGCGCCGGCGGAATTTCTCGCTGGCCCGGCCCAGGACCTCCTCGGCATCGAGCCCGGACAACCGGGCCACATTCACGAGGGCGAACAAGAGATCCCCCAGCTCCTCCGCGAAGCGCGCCCGGTCCGGGAGAGCCGCGGTGGTCTCGCGCACTTCTTCCTCGACCTTAGCCCAGGCGGCCACGGCGTCTGGCCAGTCGAAGCCGACGCGTGAGGCCTTCGACTGGAGGCGCTGGGCACGGAGTAGGGCGGGCAGGGCTCGGGGCACTCCGTCGAGCACGGAGCGGCGCTGGCCGGCGCCGGCTTCGCTGCGCTTCAGCCGCTCCCACTGGCTGAGGGCCTCTTCCGCCGTCGTCACCGACGCGTCTCCAAAGACGTGAGGGTGCCGGCTCACCATCTTGTCGACCAGCCGCGCCAGCACATCGGCCATGGTGAATTCGCCGAGCTCGCCGGCGATCTGGGCGTGGAAGATCACCTGGAAGAGCAGGTCACCCAGCTCCTCCACCAGATGGGACCGATCCGTCGACTCCAGCGCTTCCAGAACTTCGTAGGCCTCCTCGATCAGATACGGCTTCAGCGAGGTCGACGTCTGCTCCCGATCCCAAGGACAGCCGCCCGGGGCGCGCAGGCGCGCCATGATCTCGATGAGGCGATTGAAGAGGGTTCCGGGGGACTCGGCCATGTCCGTTCCTGAAGGGTGAAAAGATTATACCGTAAGGATTTTTTCGTATGCTACGTTCCCGGCATGGCCCAAGGCGACTCGGTTCCCGGCTTTCAGGTCCGGGACCGGCGGCATCGGCCCGAGGAGGGGCAGGCCTCGCCGGTCGAAGAACGACGGGAGCCCACTGCCGGGCCAGCCGCCCCGGCTGCCGCACCCGGCAGCGGCCGAGCGCGTCCGGAGGAACGGAGCCTGGTCGCACTCTTCATGATGCTCGGGAGCCTGGCCCTGGCTGGTCTCGAGGGTATCCCGGACCCGTCTACGGGCCAGACCCGACGCGATCCGTCGCAAGCCGCCGAGGTCATCGACATCCTGATGCTGCTTCGTGAGAAAACGGAAGGCCATCGGACCGCGGAGGAGGGTCGGGTCCTCGAGGAGCTGATCTACGACCTCCAGATCCGGTACGTCAGGGCGTCGCGCCCTTCGTGACGTCGATCCGACCAGCCTCGATCGTCACCTCCCGTATCGATTCCGGCAGTCGAGTGTGGAGCAGCTTGAGTGCGGCCGGGCTCAGCATCAGGCGGGCCAAGGCGGAGGGCAGGCGACGGCGGCCCAGCCAGAATCGGTCGATATCGAGCCGCAGGTAGCGGCGGCGGCCCTCGTCTAGCGGCTCGATGCGGGCATTGAAGCGGAACCGCAGCCAGACCGGGGTCTGCTGCCAGGCCAAGGGCAGCACGCCGGCGAGCCGGTTGAACGGGTGTTCGCCCAGGATCGCGGCGATCGGGACCCGCGCCGCGACCTCCACTCTTCCGCTGCCGGGGACCTGCAGCTGAGCCCGGCCGAGCGGTAGCTCGGCGAGCTCGCCCAGCCGTCGGGTCAGCAGGGCGTTCAACTCCCCCTCAGTAAAGCGGATGACCTCGGGCGCCTGACCAGCCCGGCCCCGGCCGCCCGATGCGACCTGCGTGAACTTCTGTAAGGCCCTCGCTTCGTCCCCGCCGGGCACCTTCGGCAGGTCAGGCTCTGCCAGGATCCCGGTCGCAGTCCATCCGATCCCGGCGACGAGCCCGGCGATGACGCCGCAAACGACGAGCGTGGTCAGGCAGCCTCCGCACCCTAGCCGCACCGGCGCCACCCTACCATGGCCAAGGCAAATATCTAGAAGACAAGCCTTTGTTTGATGGGTCCGGACATACGGACTGGCAGTCTGCAGACGGACTTGACATAGATACACTCATTTGATATATGGCGTATAGACTCAAGTATCAGGCTGGGACGGCGGAAAGGTAGAAGGAGGGGCAGTCATAGCAATTGAGCGTTGGCGTTCTCTCGGGAGTCCCCTGAGCCGGTGGGAGCCGTTTCGCGATGTCGGGGAGATTCAGCACGAAGTGAACCGGCTGTTCGACAATTTCTTCGGTCGTCCGTCGACGGTACCCGCGGCCGAGCGTACGTGGGTTCCCCTGTGCGATGTGAACGAGACGAAGGACGATCTCTTCGTGACGCTGGAGGTTCCCGGCGTTCGGGAGAAGGATATCCATGTCGCCATTGCCGGTGACGTGCTCACCGTGAAGGGCGAGCGCAAGTGGGACAAAGAGGTCAAGGACGATAGCGTCCACCGCGTGGTGGTCTACAGCAAATTCGAGCGGGCGGTGCCGCTCCCGGTGCCGGTGCAGGCCGACAAGGTCAAGGCGACCTACCGGGAGGGCGTGCTCGAGATTAAGCTGCCCAAGGCCGAAGAGGTCCGACCCAAGGAAATCAAGATCGACATCCTGTAAGGAGCCGTCGGCCATTCGAGGAGAAGGGAGAACAGCACATGGCGAAGGTGATCGGTATCGACCTCGGGACGACCAACTCAGTTGTGGCGGTCGTCGAGGCTGGCAACCCGACGGTGATCGCGAACCAGGAGGGAAGCCGACTGACCCCGTCGGTGGTGGGCTTCACGAAGGACGATGAGATCCTGGTCGGGCAGGTCGCCAAGCGGCAAGCGATCACGAACCCCGAGAACACCGTGTTCTCGATCAAGCGGTTCATGGGGCGCCGCCACGACGAGGTGCTGGGGGAGATCAAGCTCGTTCCCTTCAAGATCGTCAAGGCTTCCAACGGTGACGTTCGCCTCGAGATCCGGGGCAAGCAGTATGCGCCCCCCGAGATCTCCGCCATGATCCTGCGCAAGCTGAAGGAGGCGGCTGAGGCCTACCTGGGTGAAAAGGTCAGCCAGGCGGTGATCACCGTACCGGCGTACTTCAACGACAGCCAGCGTCAGGCCACCAAGGATGCCGGCAAGATCGCGGGCCTTGACGTGCTGCGCATCATCAACGAGCCGACCGCGGCGGCGCTGGCCTACGGCATGGACAAGAAGAAGGACCAGACGATCGCCGTCTACGATCTGGGGGGCGGCACCTTCGACGTCTCCGTGCTAGAGATTGGCGAGGGTGTCTTCGAGGTGAAGGCGACCAACGGCGACACCCACCTCGGCGGCGACGATTTCGACCAGCGGGTGATCGAATGGATTGCCGGGGAGTTCAAGAAAGAGCACGGGATCGATCTCCAGAAGGACCGCATGGCTCTGCAGCGCTTGAAGGAGGCTGCGGAAAAGGCGAAGTGCGAGCTGTCGACGACGGTCCAGACGGAGATCAACCTGCCCTTCATCACTGCCGATGCCAGCGGGCCCAAGCACCTGGTCCTGACGCTGACGCGCGCCAAGCTCGAGGCCCTGGTGGCCGACCTCGTCGACCGCACCCTGGGGCCGTGCCGCCAGGCGATGCAGGACGCCGGGATGACGCCCAAGGACATCGACGAGGTCATCCTCGTGGGCGGCCAGACGCGCATGCCGAAGGTCCGGGAGGTCGTCAAGCAGCTCTTCGGCAAGGAACCCCACATGGGAGTGAATCCCGACGAGGTGGTCGCCGTGGGGGCGGCCGTGCAGGCGGCGGTCCTCACCGGCGAGGTCAAGGATCTGCTGCTGCTCGACGTCACGCCGCTGTCTCTGGGCATCGAGACCCTGGGCGGGGTCATGACGCCTCTCATCCAGCGCAACACGACGATTCCCACAAAAAAGAGCGAGGTCTTCACGACCGCGGCAGACAGCCAGACGTCCGTGGAGGTCCACGTGCTCCAGGGCGAGCGGCCCATGGCTCGGGACAACCGCACCCTGGGGAAGTTCCACCTGGTGGGGATCCCGCCCGCCCCCCGCGGTGTGCCCCAGGTGGAGGTGACGTTCGACATCGACGCCAACGGGATCCTCAACGTATCGGCCAAGGACACGGCCACCGGGCGGCAGCAGAACATCACGATCACCGCCTCCTCGGGGCTGACCAAGGAGGAGGTCGAGCGCATGGTGAAGGACGCCGAGACCAATGCGGCCGACGACGTCAAGCGCAAGCAGGACATCGAGGTGCGCAATCAGGCCGATTCGCTCGTCTACTCCACGGAGCGGACCCTCGCTGAGCACGGAGCCAAGCTGGGGGACGCCGACCGCAAGGCGGTCGAGGAGGCTCTGGGCGAAGCCCGCGAGGCGCTCAAGGGCGAGGACGTCGAGCGCATCAAGCGAGCTCAGGAGAACCTCACCCGGGCCTCGCACAAGCTGGCCGAGGTGATGTATCGCGAGGCCCAGGGGCAGGCCCAGGCCGGACCCCAGGCCGGGCAGCCGAGGGCTGAAGGCGCCCCCGGCGCGGCCAAGGAAGGTGAGGTCGTCGACGCCGATTTCGAGGACCTGGGCGACAAGAAGTCCTAGGTCATGCGGCGCGATTACTATGCCGTGCTCGGGATCGCGGACACGGCTGACCCTCGCGAGATCCGACGCGCGTTCCAGCGGCTGGCGCGGCAGTATTCGCCCGACGTCAACTTTTGGGACGAGGCGGCCCGGGCACTCTTCGAGGAGATCGCTGAGGCGTACCGAGTGCTCAGCGATCCGGCCGCCCGCGCCATCTACGACCGCATCGGTCCGGAGGGCGCGATGGCGGTGGGGGGAGGCCGCAGAGGCGAGGACGTCCACGTCAGCGTCGAGCTCTCTTTTGGGGAGGCCGCTCGGGATACCGCCGTCCGTCTCGACGTGTCGCGCTTCTCGGCCTGTGGCGTCTGCAACGGCGCGGGGGCCACTGCGGGGCAGGTCTGCGGATCCTGTCGGGGTCGAGGTGTCCGACGCGCCACGGACCCGGTAGTGGTGACCATTCCCGCCGGCGTCGATTCCGGAACCCAGGTACGGGTGCGAAGCGAGGGCAGTGCCGCCCCGTTCGGCGGGCCGCGCGGGGACCTCGTGGTGAGCACGCGCGTTCGTGAGCACCCGTTCTTCACCCGCCAGGGCGAGGGCGTGTACTGCGGCGTGACGATCAGCGTCTGGGAGGCGATCCGTGGTGCGCGGATCCGAGTACCGACGCCCAGCGGCGATGCGGTGCTGGTCATCCCGCCGGGAACCACCGCGGGTGAGGTGTTCCGCTTGCGGGGCCACGGGCTGCCCCGGCTCGCCGGCGAGGGCCGGGGCGATCTCTACGTCACCATACGCGTCGAAGTCCCCCGCGGGCTCGACGTCCGCACCGACGAGCTCGTCCGGGAGCTGGAGCGGCTGATTCCGCTGGCCCCGCGGGCCGATCTTGGTCGCTACGGGGGAGGGGCTCAGTGAATGACCGGGGTAAGCCGGTGTACACGATCGGCGTGGTTGCGAGCATGTCGAAGGTCCACCCTCAGACGCTGCGCCTCTACGAGAAGAAGGGGCTGCTACGGCCCAGTCGTACCCAGGGGCGGACCCGCATGTATTCGCCGGAAGACGTCGAGGAGCTCGCGCGGCTCATCCGCCTGACCCGCGACCTCGGAGTGAATCTCGCTGGCGTGGAGATCATCACAAGAATGCGACGCCGGATGCTGGAGATGCAGCGGCAGATCGAGGATCTGCTGGCCTATGTGCGGGAGAGCGGAGACGAGGCAGGTTCCGTCAGTCGGCCTCCCCGCGCGGCCAAGGAGGCGTTGGTGCGGGCAGCGTCAGGACATCTGCAGCCGGTCGATCTCTTCTGACGGGCGCGTGGTCGAGGTCGTCGAGACCGACCCCTACCTTCGCGCCCGGATCGAACCCCTCATCGAGACGGTGCCCTGTCGTGGGTACGGTCGCACGTCTCGGTGTTGGGGATCTCCCCGGATTTCTGGGAGGTCTCAGACATCCACGTCCACGTCCCTGCCGGCGCCATCCCCAATGATGGTCCCTCGGCCGGCGTTACGCTGGCCGCCGCGCTGGCCTCCCTTCTAACCGGGCGTTGCCTCTGGCCATGACGGGTGAGATCAGCCTCTCCGGACGTGTGCTTCCTGTCGGGGGTATCAAGGAGAAAGTTCTGGCGGCGCACCGAGCGGGGGTCCGCACCGTGATACTGTTTCGGCGCAACGAGAAGAGCTTCAAGGAAGACCTCCCGGCCGAGGTCCGCGAGGCGATGACGGTCCACCTGGTAGATCGCGTTGACGAGGTGCTGGACCTGGCGCTGGAGGAGGCCGTCTGGTCCCCCTGGCCACGATGTAACCGATTGTTTTTACGTGGATTTCATTCCTGACTATTGACAGCGGAGTGTCCCGCTTCGCTAGAATTCTCATGTGAAGCATGTAGCAGCGTTTGCGGTTCTCCTGGGCGTCGCCGGCGGGGCGGTGCCGGCCATAGCCGACGTCTACCGGTTCGTCGGCCCGGACGGTACGGTGCACTTCACGAACGCCCCGACCGACCCGCGGTATCGGCGGGAGGGCCTCACCAGCAGCACTCCGATCGTCTTGATCGCTCGCCCCGCGGTACGGTCGCCGCGCTATGAACGGGAGATCAGCGAGGCGGCCGAGCGGTACGGCATTCCCGAGCCGCTGATCCGTGCAGTCATCCGCGCGGAGTCGGGCTTCAATCCTCGGGCGGTCTCGCGCAAAGGCGCGCGAGGGCTTATGCAGCTCATGCCCGAGACGGCGGCGGTGCTCGGGGTTCGCGACTCCTTCAATCCCCGGCAGAACATCGACGCCGGGGTTCGTCACCTGAGAGGCTTGAAGGAGCGCCTGGGCGACGACCTGCGCATCGTCCTGGCCGCATACAATGCCGGCGAGCAGGCGGTCCTCACCTACGGTGGGATGCCACCGTATCCGGAGACGCGTCAGTACGTGAGTCGCGTGCTCGACCTCTACGGTGGCGCGGCGACCACGCTCCCGCGGTCCACGTTTCGCACCATCGACCGCAACGGGACCGTGGTGTACACCAATCTGCCGCCCCAGGGCCGGCCCTTCTAGCT
>JBOHPM010000043.1:0-11834 GCA_050731715.1 Candidatus Rokuibacteriota bacterium | reverse complement strand
ACTCTATTTCACGAGGCTCATTAGCGCCGGATCAAGCGGCGCCGGCCGTCCTCTTGCCGGACCTCGAAGTCGTACCGGGTGGGCTCGTCGTAGACGATGACCGGCGCGGAGCCACCCTGGAGGTGCAGTTGGCAACGCCCGGTGCGGCTCACGGTGAAGCGATAGGTTCCGCGCGCATCGGTCTGCTGGGACTGGCGTTTCCCGTCACACGACAACTCGACCGTCGCCTTCTCGAGCGGCCGGCCCCCTTCCTGAATCGTGCCGTAGATCGTCGCCGCCGCGACGGGCCCGGCGGTCGTCAACACCAGGCCGAGCCCCGTCGTCGTCACCACCATCGCCCTTCGTGTCATCACGGGTTCCTTTCCGCCAACGCGCTGCTCGGCCCGCTCGGGAATGCGGACACAGGCAACTATTGGACCAGGCCTCAACCGCTCGCCCGTGGGCAGTGGGATCAAGGTCTTAGCGCGCTCAGCGCAAGCTACCGGCGATCTGTCGAATCTCTGCCGGCGTGCGCTCGCCTCCAAGCGCCGTTCCGGGCACCAGGTGCTTGCCCATGGCCAGGCCGCCGACGAGAACGGGCTCGAACCCCATCCCGCGAATGAGGTTCTGGGCGACTGCGATCGCCTTCGGGTCCTCGCCCGCAATGGGCACGCCAGCCGGCTCGCCCGGGCGATGCGCGAGCGCCGCCAGCCTTCCCGAGCCGATCGCATTGAAGGCACGTACGATGCGCGCGCCCGGCAGCAGTCTGGCGGTCGCCAGCCCGGCTCCCCCTTGCTCGGCCACCCATTTGACGAGGTCGTCGCCGTCGCGTCGCGCGATCGGATTGCTCACGTCCATCACCAGCACCTTCGTGGCCAGGGCCCTGGCGTAAGCTTGGCCGATCCCCTCGATCGCCGTGTAGGGGACGACGATCACCACGATATCGCCGAAGGCGATCGCTTGCTCGACCGTGCCGGCCCGCGCGAGCGGCCCGAGGCCGGCGGCGAGGTCGGTCAATGTCTCGGGATGGCGCGACGAGAACATCACCGGGTGGCCGGCCTTGACGAACAGCGTGCCGAGCGCGCCGCCCTGACGTCCGGCCCCGACCATCCCGATCTTCAGTGGCGAGCCGGCCGCCGTCTGTGCCATGGCGACGTGCGACCGCGCCGCGAGCGCGAACATGGCCAGGCCGCCGCTGCCGGCAAGGCGGAGAACATCCCGGCGCTCCTGATCGGCGGTGCGGTCTCTCGCCATGGTCGTCCCCTCCAGTCGTGTAGGCCTCTGAAGATATCCGAAGCGCCCGATCTTGTCAGGGGGCCGTCGACATTCAGGGCGTCGAGCGCTACGAAGGGTACGTCGCACGGGCTGGCCGACCATGACGAGGTGGTGATCGCGCCGACGACCCATCGCCTGGTCGGCGGGGTCTTCGAGCAGGCCTGGGGAGACGCGCTCGGAGCCACGCCTGGACTTGTTGCGGGAATGTCACGATAATCGGGCCCAGCGGCAGGGCAACGCACGCGGCTCGAGCACTCGGAACAAGGAGAGGTGTCATGACCAAGCTTTGGCGCAGGCAGCGCAGCCGCACGCTCCGATCCCGGCTCATGGTGGCGCTCGTCGTCGTGGGCCTGGGCGGTGTGATCGCCGCCGGGGCGCTGGCGCAGAGCGCCGGCAAGAACCCGCTGATAGGCAAGCTGGAGGGGCCGGAGGTCGTGACCGACCCCGCCCGGTTCCCCAAGACGCTGAACGAAGCCCCGCAGCTCGCGACGCTGGTCAAGGCCGGCAAGCTGCCGCCGGTGGCCCAGCGCATCGGCCAGGATCCGCTGGTCATCAAGCCCCTGCACGAGATCGGCAAGTACGGCGGTACCTGGCGCGGCGGGTTCACGGGGCCGGCCGACTTCTGGAACGGCTTCCGGTGCTGCTCGGGGCCGGACCATCTGATGTTCTGGGACTACACGGGCGACAAGGCCCTGCCGAACCTCGCCCGGGGCCTCGAGATGCAGGACGGCGGGCGCGCGTGGCTCGTGCACCTGCGCCGCGGCATGAAGTGGAGCGACGGCACGCCGTTCACCGCCGACGACTTCGTCTTCTGGTTCGAGGACATCTACCGGAACAAGGACCTGATCCCGACCCCGTCGGCGGCCATGGCCATCAACGGCAAGCAGGGCCTGATCGAGAAGGTCGACACCCTCACGGTGCGGTTCAAGTTCCCCGAGCCCTACTTCATGCTGCCCGATGTGCTGGCCGGCTCCACCGACCTCGCCGGCCAGTGGGGCGCCTACAAGGGCATGGGCGGCTTCGCGCCCTCCCACTACCTCAAGCAGTTCCACCCCAAGTACGTCGGGCAGGCCGAGGTGGAGAAGAAGGCCAAGGAGGCGAAGTTCGACAGCTGGGTGCGCATGTTCCTGGCCAAGAACGACTGGGCGCTCAACCCGGAGCTGCCGGTGCTCTCGCCGTGGAAGACGGTGACGCCGATCAACACGCCGACGTGGACGCTCGAGCGGAACCCCTACAGCGTCTTCGTAGACACGGCGGGCAACCAGCTGCCCTACATCGACCGGGTGGTGCTGACCCTCGCCGAGAACCTGGAGGTCGTCAACCTGCGCGCGATCGCGGGAGAGTACGACTTCCAGCAGCGGCACATCGACCTCGGCAAGCTGCCCGTGTTCATCGAGAACCAGGCCAAGGGCAACTACAAGGTCTACCTCGACCCCGGCGACTACGGTGGCGACATGATCATCAAGTTCAATCTGAACTACGACGCCGACCCGGAGATCGGCAAGTGGTTCAACACCGCCGACTTCCGGCGCGCGCTGTCGCTGGGCATCGACCGCGACCAGATCAACGAGACGTTCTGGCTGGGCACGGGCACCCCCAGCTCCGTGGTGCCCGCGGACAGCAACAAGTACAACCCGGGCCCGCAGTATCGGAAGATGTGGGCCACGCTCGACGTCAAGAAGGCCAACGCGATGCTCGACCAGCTCGGGCTGGCCAAGAAGGACGCTCAGGGCTACCGCCTGCGCGCTGACGGCAAGGGCCGGCTGCGCATCGAGATCATGACGCTCGGTGGCCAGTTCGTCCAGTACACGCAGATCTCCGAGATGATCCGCGAACAGTGGAAGAAGATCGGCATCGACCTCACCGTGCAGGAGGTCGAGCGGAGCCTGGCCCTCAAGCGGACCGCCGCCAACGAGCAGCAGCTCGGCGCGTGGAACAACGACGGCAGCGAGCACCTGTTCACCTTCCCGCTCCACGTGTTCCCCTTCGAGCTCGCCGCCGTCGCCTCCTCCGGGCCGCACTACGTCAAGTGGTTCCACTCCGCCGGCGCGCAGGGCAAGGAGCCCGAGCCGCGGATGAAGGAGCTGATGGAGAAGTGGAAGAGGGCCTTCGGCGTGCCCGAGAAGGAGCGGATCCAGCTCGGCAAGGAGGTGTGGAAGATCGCCGCCGAGGAGGTCTACATCATCGGCGTGATCGGCATGGGACCGGCCGCCATGGGCGTGCGCGTCGTCAAGAACAACATGGGCAACATCCCGTCGCGCCAGTACAACAGCCCCGACGGCAAGACCCCGGGCATCTCGCGGCCGGCGACGTTCTACTACAAGAAGTAGGCGGCCACCGCGCCCGGGTCACCGCCTGAGCGGGCGGTGGACCCGGGCGCCGCCCCCTATGCTGGCGTACATCGGCCGCCGCGCCGTCCTGGCGATCTTCACCGTCTGGGCGATCTCCGTCCTGGCGTTCGCCATCATCCAGCTGCCCCCCGGCGACTACGTGACCTCCTACATCGCCCAGATGGCGTCGACCGGCAGCGTGGTCACGGAGGAGGAGGCGGAGAACCTCCGGATCCAGTACGGCCTGGGCCAGCCGCTGTACGTGCAGTATCTGAAATGGATGCGGCTCATCGTCCAGGGTAACTTCGGCATGTCGATGGAGTGGCGGCGGCCGGTCACCGAGGTGATCGGCGAGCGGCTCTGGCTCACAGTGGTCGTCTCGGTGGCGGCGCTGATCCTCACCTGGGCGCTGGCCCTGCCGATCGGCATCTACTCCGCCGTCCGCCAGTACTCGGTGGGCGACTACCTGGCCACGTTCGTGGGCTTCATCGGCCTGGCCGTCCCCAACTTCTTGCTCGCCCTGGTCCTGCTCTACCTGGGATTCGTGTTCTTCAACGCCCACATCGGCGGGCTGTTCTCGCTCGAGTACCACGACGCGCCCTGGAGCTGGGCCAGGGTGTGGGACCTGCTCAAGCACCTGCCGATCCCGGCGCTGATCCTGGGGCTGGCCGGCACGGCGCAGCAGATCCGCATCATGCGCGCCAACCTGCTGGACGAGCTGCGCAAGCCCTACGTGGTGACGGCCCGCTCCAAGGGCCTGTCCGAGGCGCGGGTGATCCTCAAGTACCCGGTGCGAGTCGCGCTCAACCCGTTCGCGAGCACGATCGGCTACACGCTGCCCTACATCGTGTCGGGCAGCATCATCGTCTCGCTGGTGCTGGGCCTGCCGACGGTGGGGCCGCTGCTGCTCAAGGCGCTCATCGCGCAGGACATGTTCCTGGCCGGGACGATCGTGCTGCTGCTGGGCGTGATGACGGTCATCGGCACCCTGATCTCCGACGTCCTGCTGGTCTGGATCGATCCGCGCATCCGGCTCGAGGAGACCTGATGGCCGGCCCCGACGTGGCCCTCGACCCCGCCAGCGTGCCCGCGCCCGGGCCCGCCGCTGCCGGCGCGCCGGAGCGGCGCATCTTCGTCGCGTCCCAGTGGCAATTGATGTGGTGGCGCTTCCGCAAGCACCGGGTGGCCGTGGCCAGCGCGGCGGTCGTCGCCGCCTTCTACCTGGTCGTGATCGGCGCCGACTTTCTCGCCTACGCCGATCCCGACGCCTCCGAGGCCCAGCGCTCGCTGATGCCCCCCCAGCGTGTCTTCTGGTTGGACGGCTGGCACTTCAGCCCCTACGTGCACGCCGTCAAAGGCGCCCGCGACCCGCAGACCTTCAAGCGCGTCTACCGGGCCGACCCGACCCAGAAGATCCCGATCCGGTTCTTCGCCGAGGGCTTCGAGTATCGTGTCCTGGGCCTGATCCCGACGACGCGGCACCTGATCGGCGTGGACCCTCCGCTCGATGCCTCGCAGACGATCTTCCTGCTCGGCACCGACGTGCAGGGACGCGACCTGTGGTCGCGACTGATGTACGGCACGCGCATCTCGCTCACGATCGGGCTGTTCGGGGTGGCGGTGAGCCTCGTCCTCGGCGTGATCCTGGGCGGGCTCTCGGGCTTCTACGGCGGGATCACCGACACGGTGATCCAGCGGACCATCGAGATTCTCCGCTCGATCCCGACAATTCCGCTGTGGATGGGACTGGCCGCGGCCGTGCCGCGGGAGTGGTCGATCCTCCAGGTCTACTTCGCGATCACCGTCATCATCTCGCTGCTGGGCTGGACGGAGCTGGCGCGGGTAGTGCGCGGGCGGTTCCTGGCCATGCGCGAGGAGGACTTCGTCGTCTCGGCGCGCCTGGTCGGCTGCACCCAGATGCGGACGATCTTCGTGCACATGGTGCCCTCGTTCATGAGTCACATCATCGCCGCCACCACTCTGGCCCTGCCCGCGATGGTCATCAGCGAGACGGCGCTCAGCTTCCTGGGGCTCGGCCTGCGACCCCCCGCCATCAGCTGGGGTGTCCTGCTGCAGCAGGCCCAGAACGTCCAGACGGTGGCCATCTCGCCGTGGCTCATGCTGCCGGCCGTCCCCGTGATCGTCGCCGTCATGGCGTTCAACTTCCTGGGCGACGGACTGCGCGACGCGGCTGACCCCTATGGGCGCTGACCCTGCCTCCCCCCAGGAGGGCGCGCTTCCTCTGCTGTCCGTGCGCAATCTGAAGACGTATTTTTCGCAGGACGAGGGGATGGTGCGAGCGGTAGACGGGGTGAGCTTCGATCTGTACCCCGGGGCGACGCTCGGGGTGGTCGGGGAGAGCGGGTGCGGGAAGAGCGTGACGGCGCGGTCCATCTTGAGGATCGTCGATCGGCCGGGGCGAATCGTCGAGGGGGAGATCCGGTTCCGGCGGACGGGCGCCAACGGCGGGGACGGCCAGGTGGTCGACCTGGCCAAGCTGACGCCGAACGGCTTGGAGATGCGGTCTATCCGGGGGGCAGAGATCGCGCTCATCTTCCAGGAGCCGATGTCCTCGTTCAGTCCCGTCCACAGCATCGGCAATCAGATCATCGAGGCGATCCGACTCCACCAGCCCGTCGGCCGGCGCGAGGCGCGCAGCCTGGCCATCGAGATGCTGCGGCGAGTAGGTGTCTCCTCGCCGGAAGAGCGTATGGACCAGCTCGCCAACCAGCTGAGCGGCGGCCTTCGCCAGCGAGCGATGATCGCCATGGCGCTGTCCTGCCAGCCGACCCTGCTGATCGCCGACGAGCCCACCACCGCGCTCGACGTCACCACCCAGACGCAGATCCTCGAGCTCATGCGCCAGCTTCAGCAGGAAGACGGGATGGCCATCATGCTCATCACCCACGACCTCGGCGTCGTCGCCGAGATCGCCACCGACGTCGCCGTCATGTACCTGGGGCGCGTCGTCGAGCAAGGGCCGGTCGACGCGATCTTCCACGCGCCACGGCATCCGTACACGCGGGCGCTGCTGCGCTCCATTCCCAGCATCCGATCCCAGTCGCGAGAGCGGCTGACTCCTATCGCAGGGGCAGTCCCCCATCCCTACGACCGGCCGACCGGCTGCCCCTTCCACCCGCGCTGCACGGAATTCGTGGCCGGAACGTGTGACCGGCGGGAACCCTCCCTCAAGTTGGTGAGCGATCGCCACGCCGTAAGCTGCTTCCTCTACGAATGAGCGCCTCGCCGCCGTTGCTCCGCGTCACGGGACTCCAGAAGCTCTTTCCCATCCAGAAGGGCTTCTTCAAGCGGACGGTGGGCCACGTCCGCGCCGTCGATGGCGTCGACTTCCACATCGACGAGGGCGAGACGCTGGGCCTGGTCGGTGAAAGCGGGTGCGGGAAGACCACCACCGCCCGCTGCATCCTGAGGGCCATCGAGCCGACCCGGGGCGAGATCCAGATGCGGGTGGCCGACGGCTCCGTGATCGAGCTCGGCACGCTGCGCCAGTCGGAGCTGCGTCCGCTCCGGCGCGAGATGCAGATGATCTTCCAGGATCCCTTCACCTCGCTGAATCCACGAATGACGCTGCTCGACCTCGTCGGCGAGCCACTGCTCGTCCACGGCATGAAGAGCCGGCGGCAGCGCGAGGAGCGCGTGGCCGACCTGCTGCGGCGCGTCGGGCTGCGCCCGGAGTACATGCGGCGCTTCCCCCACGCCTTCAGCGGAGGCGAGCGCCAGCGCATCGGCATCGCGCGCGCCCTGGCCCTGCACCCCCGCCTGGTAGTCGCCGACGAGCCGGTCTCGGCCCTGGACGTCTCGGTGCAGGCGCAGATCCTCAATCTGCTGGTGGACCTGCAGGCGGATCTTCGGCTGACCTATCTCTTCGTGGCCCACGACCTGAGCGTCGTGCGGCACATCAGCAACCGGGTGGCCGTGATGTACGTGGGGCGCATCGTGGAGCTAGCGGCTACGCGCGACCTCTTCCGCGCCCCCAAGCACCCGTACACCGCGGCGCTGCTGTCCGCCGTGCCCGAGCCAGACCCCCGCGCGCGCCGTCGGCGCATCGTGCTGCAAGGGGAGGTGGCGAACCCAGCGGCCCCACCCAGCGGCTGCTACTTCCACCCGCGCTGCCCGCACGCGATCGACGTGTGCCGGACCCAGGCGCCAGCGTGGCAAGAGGTCGCGCGCGGCCACTTCGTCTCCTGCCATCGCGCCCCGGAGCTCCGCCTGGCCGGGGTGGAGTGAGCCTCAGGTCATTGAGCCTCTTGGTGAGGCCCAGGTCGGAACACGGCCAATTGGGGCCGGAAAGAGAAATCGGGCACCCCGAAGCTACCGAAGTGCCCGATCCATTTGGTGGGCCGTCAGGGACTCGAACCCCGGACCCGCTGATTAAGAGTCAGCTGCTCTACCAACTGAGCTAACGGCCCGTCCACCTGTGGTGCGCTTGGCCGGGATCGGAACCTGCGCCTTCACCTTCGGAGGCCAGCGCAGCCGTGGACACCACGGTACAGCAGGGCACAACCCTCGGCAAGGACAGATCGGAGGCCCGGTGGCTCAATCAGTAAGGTTCATGTCCTTCACGTAGAGGAGGACTCGGGCGAGCTCGCCCGGATCGACTGGCTTCGTCAGGTGCGCATCGAAGCCTGCCTCCTTTGCTCGCCGACGATCGTTCGGCTGTCCGTACCCGGTGATGGCCACGAGCGAGAGGGCCTCCCCCCCGCGTGTGGACCGTACCGTCCGAGCGAACTCACAACCATCGAGATCCGGAAGGCCCAAGTCCATCAGGATGATCTCCGGGCGTGAGGCGTGGAAGATCTCCAATCCACGCCTGCCGTCGGCCGCTTCCTCGACTCGGTGGCCCCAGGACTCAAGGAGCATACGCAGGACCTCCCGGAAGTCCTGGTTGTCTTCGACGATCAAGATGTGGCGCCCGCGCGGGGGGATAGATTCGGCCTCGATGGGCTGGGGGGTGACCGCCGCGTCCCGGATCCGTGGCAACCGCACGACAAACTCGCTGCCCCGATTCGGCCCTTCGCTCGATGCCGCGACCGAGCCGCCGTGCAGTTCCACCAGGCGCTTGACCAGCGTCAGCCCGACGCCGAGGCCCCCCTTTGAATGATCGGGGACCTGATTTGCCTGCACAAACAGGTCGAAGATCACCGGAAGCATGGCCGGCTGGATCCCGATACCGGTGTCGCGAACCCGGACGACGGCGTCTCTCCCTTCGGCCGCGATCATCACTTCGATCCGCCCTCCGGGCGGCGTGTACTTCAACGCGTTGTCCAGAAGATTCGAGAGAATCTGCTCCAGGCGCGTGGGATCGGCGCTCACACTGAGCCGTTCCCCGGTCAACGAGATGACATGCTGTGCCGTCTTGCCGGATTCCTGGAAGGACGAGAGCGCCCGCACGGCCTGGTCCCTGAGATCCAGTAGCTGTTCGTGCAGAACGATCTTCCCATAATTGACTTTCGAGACATTCAGCAGATCCTCGACCAACCGCGAGAGGTGTTGCGTCTGTCGGAGGATGATTCCTCTGAGTCGGGCGGCCTCGTCATCCGGGTTGCCGAGCCGGTTGAGGACGTGAACGGCAGTGCTGATCGCGCCGAGTGGGTTGCGCAGCTCATGCCCGAGCAATGCCAGGAACTCGTCCTTGGCCCGATTCGCGTCCTCGACGCCCTTGAGATGCAGCGCCAGAATCTGCTCGTTCTTGCTCCGGCGCTCGCTCACCCGCAGCAGCACCTTGAATTCGATGTCGGGCCGCGCGTCGCGAGATGCCGCAGTTCCTGGCCTCTGATCTCCAAGACCGTGCAGGCCTCACGGGCCCTGACGGTGGCGGAGCGCGGCATCCCTTCGAAAAAGCCCATCTCCCCGAACGTCTCTCCCTTCAGCATGAGAGACAGCAGGATCGGCGGGCCGCCTTCCGCCGAGAGCACGGCCTCGGCTGAGCCCGACCCGATCAGGAAGATGGAGTCGCCCAACTCGCCCTCGCGAAGGATGACGGCGCCGGGTTCGTAGACCCACTCTGTCGAGGCCTGCTCGCTGACCAGCCATTGCGCGTGCTTTTCATCCAAGCTGCAGAGGATTGGGTGGTACCGGAGAAGCTCGAGCCAATCGACCGCCATCACGTGCCGCGCCTTCGCTACCTGCCCCTTACCGCTTCACGACGACCAGCTCGAGACGCCGGTTCTTCGCCCGCCCCTGCTCCGTGTCGTTGGAGGCGATCGGCTTGTCCTGTCCGTAACCAACGGAGGTGATGCGCGGCGTGGGTGGCCGCCTTCTGAATGACGTCCGGGGTCAGGTACCCCTTGACGAGGTCGACCAAGTCAATCGCCATGTTCACCCTCCTCGAGAGGTCCGCACCTCCTCAGGCGGCTTTGACACCCAGGGCGGACGTCAAGTCCTTCAGCGCCGACGTCTCTTGCTCGCTCATGCGTGTCCCACCAAACCCGAGGAAGCCTCCTTCCTTGGCGGCCTCCGCCACTCTCTGGCCTACCGCGACGAGCCACTCCTTGAAGGCCTGAGCCTCGTCGGGCTTGCCCTTCTTCTCCACCATGGCCGCCGCCCGTCGGCAGGCGTCGAGCGCCGCGATTCGCAGCTGGTCGGGCGGCTTCCCCTGGAGCTCGGGTGGCGTGCCCGCTTGACGCGCCTCAGCTGTCTCCAGGTCCGCCACGACGGCCTTCACGAGGCCACTCGAGCTTCCCTGCTGCTTCACGTCACCCAACGTCTTGGTGACGGCAAACATCTCCTGGACGAGCCCGATCGGTCCGCTCGGGCTGGCGGCGACCACCACCAGCCCCGCCATGAACGGTGCCCGTCGGATCACGTTCCATTCCTCCGCGTTGAAGTCGGCCTTCGTCAGCATGGATGCCTCCTGGGAGATGATCCTCGCTTCATATCTGACGCCGGTGCCCTCCTCCGCAATGAGACCTTCGCCCTATGGAGATGGGCCTTGAAATTTTCCCCCTGGCGGGCCGGCGGGACTGGTCCGACACGCCTGCCTTCGCGCGCGCGAGGAGGTATACTCCGCGCGAAATCGGAGCAGCGGTCATGAGCCTTATCCCCGGGCGGATCGGCTGGGCGCCGGCAGGGCAGACTCGGCGGCTCCCGCATGTCGCGCGACTGGCGCTGGCGGTGCTCTTGGTCTCCGCCGGGTACTACGCCGGGGGGTTGATCGGCCTCTCGGTCAGGTTTCCCCCTTCGGGCATCTCGGTCATCTGGCCACCCAACGCGATCCTGCTCGCGGCGCTGCTGCTCTCGCCGCCGCGGGCGTGGGGGTGGTACCTGCTCGCGGCGCTTCCCACACACGTGCATCTGGTGGCGAACTTCCAACCCGGCGTCCCGGCCGTGGTCATCCTCAGTCAGTTCGCCGGCAATGCGCTCCAGGCCGTCGTCAGCGCCCTCGCGGTACGCCGCTACGCCGGGGCTCGGCCACGGTTCGACAGTCTTCGCAGTGTGACCGTCTTCATCGTCCTCGCGGGCATCGCGATCCCCGCCGCTGTCTCCGCCCTGATCGCCTACCTGTTCGACCTCACGGGCTGGGCCCCCGACTATTGGCTGGCCTGGCGTCAGCGGTTCCTCACGAACGTCGTTCCGACCTTCGCCATCACGCCTCTGATCGTGCTGACAGTCGCGGGAGGCATCGCGCGGATCCGGGGCATGCCCTTGTGGCGCCACGCGGAGTTCGGTCTGCTCGCAGTCGCGCTCTGTGTGGTTGGAATCCCAGTATTCGGCTGGTGGCAACCCGGTCCCGGGATTCTCCCGGCGCTGCTCTATGCCCCACTCCCCTTGCTGCTCTGGGCGGCCGTTCGCTTCGGGACCGGTGGGGCGTGCCTGTCGCTGCTGGTCGTGGCGTTCCTGTCTCTCTCCAATGCGTTCGCCGGGCGTGGACCTTTCGCGATCCTGTCGCCAGCCGAGAACGTGCTCTCGCTGCAGATCTTCCTGATCGCCCTTGCCGTTCCCCTGCTGCTGCTCGCGGCGCTCGTCGAGGAGCGGCGGCGGACCGAGGAGTCGCTGCGCCGAGTCCAGGCCGACCTCACCCACGCGGCGCGGGTCACGACCATGGGACAGCTGGTCGCCTCGATCGCTCACGAGATCAATCAACCCCTCGCCGCGATCGTCATGAACGCCAAGACATCCTTGCGTCGGATCGCCGCTGGCTCGCTCGATACGCAGGAGCTGCGTGAGGTGCTCCAGGACGTCGCCCACGACGGGAAGCGGGCAAGCGACGTGATCCAGCAGATTCGAGGG
>JBOHPM010000042.1:0-11911 GCA_050731715.1 Candidatus Rokuibacteriota bacterium | reverse complement strand
GGGATTGTAACTCAGAAGTCACGGTTACCAATTCCCGTGGGGAGGGGCCCGTGACCCGAGCCAGCTTGCGCGAGTACGCTGCCGTCCAGCGGTTGCGGTACCAGCAGGCCACTCGAGCCGAGAAGCAGCTCCTGGACGAGATCGTGGCCGTGACCGTACGACCTGGTTCGGCTGCACATCAACTTCTTTCAGCCCGTGCAGAAGCGCGCGGCCTCGCTCGTGAGGACCGCGGCCCCGTCGTCGCGCCGTTCGTGGAAGACGACCGTCAGCTCCGCCAAACCGGCTTCGTTCTCGATCTCGCCATCGGCGAAGTAGTGCTCGTAGTACATGGCGCCACGCTCGCCTGCGGCCACACCGACCATGTCGCCCGGTTCCGGGCGCCAATCCGAGCGTGTGAGGCTGGCCACGAGCTGCGTCAGGGCAATCGGCAGCCGGCGGGGCGGTGATTCGGCCGGCAGATAGCTGACGACGATACGGCCGCCGGGGGTCAGGGCGGCCTTGAGCTTGCGAAGCACCCCGACACGGCTGGCCGACTGTGGGATATAGCCGTAACAGTACCAGGAGAAGATGACCGCGTCGAAGCTCCCTGACAGCACGACGGTTTCGATGCCACCCGCATGCAGCTCCGCCGAGAGCCCCTCCTGGGCGAGCATCCGATGAGCGAGAGCCACGGCTCCCGGGGCAGGGTCGAGACCGACGACGCAATGGCCGCGCCTCACCAGCGCGATGAGGTCCCGCCCGGTGCCGCAGCCGATCAGAAGGATCCGATCATCAGGCTTGAGAAAGCGACCGTACAGCTCTGCCTCCCAGGGCAGGAGGCCTGACAGGATCGCGTGTTCGTTGCGACCGAAGCTGGCCCAGGCCGCGGGAATGGCTCGTTGCAGGTCGTGCAGACGGAGCATGCCCGCGGCGAGGTGCATCGCGGCGCGTCCGGAGAGTTCCAGCGCCCGCGCCGCGGTCCAGCCCAGCGCATAGGGCGCCCAGCGCCAGCCGCGCATCCGTGAATGATACGCCCCGCTGTTCAGAAAACGCCGGTACTTTCGGTCCTCGGTGCGATCATGGCTGGCGTGCCACGCGGGGCGGAGGTAGCCGGGCAGTTGTTGCGGCAGGGTGGTCGCCTGCGGATCAAGGCCCATGGCGGGAGCATGATGCCCTTCATCCGAGATGGTGACGTGGCCCTGGTGGCCGGCGCCGCTGACGGCGACATCCGCGTGGGCGACGTGATCTGCTACGAGACCTCGCCGGGGCAGCTCTTCTTGCATCGGGTGATCGCGCGGGCCACGCCGGGGTTCGTGGCCAGAGGCGACGCGCTGTCGTTCACGGAGGTCGTCCCGCCCGAGCAGCTCCTGGGTAAGGTGCTGGCCCTCGAGCGCCATGGCCGGCTCCGGCGATTCGATACCCGGATGGCCCGGTGGCGGAATCGGGCCATCGCGACGTTCTCTCCCGCCGTGGCGCGGTTTGTCCCCCTGGCCCTTCGGTTGAGACGTGCCTGGCATGGCGCCCGTGGATGAGCTCAGCCTGGCCCTGGCGGGCCTGCGGACCGTGATCGCGACTCACGATCCGGATGTCGCCGGCATCGTCCGAGACCGCTACAAGGGCTTCCTGTCCCCGGGCGCGCCCGACTGGCGCATCGAGATCGACGGGCGTCCCGCCGGGCATCGTCCTTCGGCCGACGACGTCGTCGTCGCGCGTGAAGGCGATTCGGCGCGCTTCCGGATCACACGGGGGGACTTCGCGGGAGTGGTGGATCTGGACCACCGTCGGGGAACGGTCACTTTCACGAACCTCGACGAGTTCTCGATCGACAGCTTCGTGCGCGTCTTCTACTCCCTGGCGCTCCTGCAGCCGCAGGGGCTCATCGCCCACGCGGCGAGCCTCATCCGTGGCCGCCACGCCTATCTCTTCTGCGGCCGATCCGGGAGCGGGAAAACCACGCTCGCGCGCCTCTCACCCGAGGCCACGCTGCTGAGCGACGAGCTCTCCATCGTGCGCGTGGGCGGGGAACCCGCCCGCTGCTACGGCACGCCGTTCTGGGGGGAGCTGGCGCGGGCGGGGGAGGATCGGGTGGCGCCCCTGCGGGGGATCTATTTCCTCCGCCACGGCCGTCAGCACGCGGTCGAGGCGGTCACGCCGCGCCAGGCTCTCGAACGGCTCCTGCCCACCGTGGTCTACTTCGCCCGCGACCCCGACCTGACGGCGCGCGTGCTGGGCATCGCCGCCGGGCTCGTCGAGGCCGTCCCCTGCTTCGACCTCGCCTTCCGCCGCGATGCTGGCTTCTGGGAGGTAATTGATCGTGCCTGAGCGATTCCTGGCTCGGAGTCCCCAGACCGCTTGGCGAGTCTACGACGGGGAGGCGGTGATCATCCTCGCCGAGGATAGCACCCTGAACACCCTGAACGCGGTGGGGACGCTGATCTGGAAGGCTGCCGATGGCCACACCCCGATCAGCGCCATCGTGGCCCGGATCTGCGAGGAGTTCGACGTCGAATCGGGGCCGGCCGAGCGCGACGCCATGACCTTCGTCGACCAGCTCTGCGCGCGCCGTCTGCTTACGGTCGCGGAGACCCCTGCACCCGCCGTTCGAGGAGGGTAGGAGGATGGAGAAGCGGAGCGAACGAGATCAGGGGGGCCCGGACCATCGCGGCGGCAAACTGAAGTACGAGCCGCCGCAGATCCTCAGCCAGGAGGTGTTCGAAACCACGGCGCTGGCCTGTGCGAAACGGCCGGGGCAGGGTGGGGCCTGCGCGACTGGCATGATGAAAAGGTCCTGAGCTTCGGGTTCCGATGCCCGATCTGACCAGCTGGTTGTTCGAGAAGAGCGTCAAGCTCCACATTCCGCTGTCCGTTCACGTCGATCTGACCATGCGATGCAACGAGCGCTGTGTGCACTGCTACCGCATCATCGAACGGCGCCCGGAGCTGACGGCCGCTGAGTGGACAGCCGTGCTGGGCGACGTGGCCCGCGCCGGCACGCTGTATCTCACATTCAGCGGGGGAGAGGTGTTCCTGCGCCCCGATCTCTTCGAGCTGATTGCGCACGCGCGCCGACTACACTTCGACGTGCGCCTGAAATCCAATGCCCTGCTGATCACGCCGGACAAGGCGGCGCGGCTCCGAAACCTCGGCGTGCGCCAGGTTGATGTCAGCCTCTACAGCCCCGACCCCACCGTCCATGACGGGGTCACCCGAGTGCCCGGTTCCTGGGAGCGAACGCTCGAGGGCGTCGGGCTGCTTCGGGACGCCGGGGTCACGGTCAAGCTGAACTGCCCGCTCATGAAGCAAAACGTCGGGCAGTACAAGGAGATCCGGGCCCTCGCCGACCGCCTCGGCGTCCTGTGCGGCTTCGACCCCATGATCACGGCCAAGAATGATGGAGACGCTTCCCCGGTCCCGCTCAGGATCACTCGCCACGATCTCAAGCGCGTGCTGCAGGATCCGCTCTTCAACGCCGAAGCCGGCAAGCCGGCGCCCAGCGACCTCCCTCCCGGTCGGCCCGATCTCGACGAGATTCCCTGCGGCGCTTCCCACAACGCCTGCTACATCAGCGCCTACGGCGACGTGATGCCGTGCGTGGCCCTGCCCATTGCCTGCGGCAACGTGCGGGATGAGCCCTTCGAGCAGATCTGGCACCGCTCGCCCGAGATGGTGCGCGTCCGGGCGATCCGGATCGGTGATCTGCACACCTGCTCGAGCTGTGCGGTCTCGCGCTTCTGCGCGCGCTGCCCAGGCCAGGCGCTGCTGGAAGGCGGTGATCTCTACGGGCCGTCGCCGGCGAATTGCGAGCATGCGCTGGTTGCGGCCCAGCTCGCGGGGTCGTCGGCGATTCCGGCGTCCATGCTGCGCCGGCCCGTGCCGGCCTGATCGTGGGGGTGACGCCCGCACAGGCCCCGGGCCCGGGCCTGACCCCGGAGGCTCGCTGGGTACTGGCGTGCGTCAGGTCCCTGGGGGGACCGGGCGTGCCGGCGCCCGGGGGCCGCGCCCTGAACTGGGACGACGTCCAGGCTCTCGCCGACGCCGAAGGCCTGGCGCCGGCGCTCGGGTATCTGGTCAAGGCCGGCACGCTCGACGAGGACGTCCCGGGCGCGGTCCGGGCGGCCCTGGGCCGTGCGTTCGGCGACGCCCTGGCGAGCCAGCTCCGCCTCGGCCACGTGCTGGGTCGGCTCCTGCGAGCGCTCGACCGCGAGGGCGTGCCGGTCATCCCCCTCAAGGGCCTGGCGCTGGCCGAGACGTTCTATCCCGACCCGGTCCTGCGCCCCTCGCGCGACGTGGACCTGCTCGTCCGTCCCGACACCGTACTCACCGTGGACGCGCTGCTGCAGAGTCTCGGGTACCGGCGGCTCGCCGACGCCCATTCGTGGCGCTTCGATCTCGCCTACGATCGGGCGACCCTTTACGAGGGCCCCGGGGGCGTCCACGTGGATCTGCACTGGTCCCTGCTGAGCGATCCGCGGTACGCCTGGAACGAGGCCGGGGGGCTCGAGGTCTGGGATCGAGCCATCCGAATCCGGGTGGCTGGCGAGGAGGCGTTGAGCCCGTGTCCCGAGGATCTCCTGCTCTACCTTGCCGTGCACCTGGCCGTGCATCACGGTCTGACGGGTCTGCGGTGGTACTGGGACATCGCCCTCCTCCTGGGCCAGCGGACCTTCGATTGGGACGTGGTCGGCGCCCGGGCCTCACGCTGGCGGGTGCGCACCGCCCTCTACTTCGTTCTGCTCGGCTGCCAGAGATTCTTCGACGTCTCGACGCCAGGCCCGGTCATGGCCCGGCTCAAGCCCTGGGGCCCGCGGGCGAGCACGCTGGGCCGGCTCGTGCTCCATCACGGAGCGGACCGGTTGCAGCGGCTCGAGCACCTCATCGCGCTCCTCCTGGTGGACCGGGCCCGCGATCTGCTCGCACCCCTTGCGTCCATCGCGTGCCCATCACCGGCCTGGCTCCGGGCCCGCTATGAGGGCGTCAGCGCGTCGCTGCCGGGCCACTATCTGGCGCACTACCGACGGCTGGCGGCGGTCGCCGGGGCGGCGGTTTCGGGCACTCGTGAGACAAGAATCCCGCCTCCCTGACCCGGCACACCGCCCCGGCGGACGAACCCGTGATTGCGCCGGGCCCGGCCCGGCGGCTACCATCGCCGGGATGCTGCTCACCACTATCGTCGGCAGCCTCCCCAAACCGCGCTGGCTCGCCGAGCCCGAGCGCCTGTGGGCGCCCTGGCGGCTCGCCCCTGAAGCCCTCGGCGAGGGACGGCGCGACGCCGTGCTCGGCGCGCTGAAGGAACAGGAAGCGGCCGGCATCGATATCGTCACCGACGGCGAGCAAGCGCGTCAGCACTTCGTCCACGGATTTCTCGAGTCGATCGAGGGTATCGACTTCGGCCGGCGGGTCACCATCGGCATCCGCGCCAACCGCTACCGGGCCGAGGTCCCGACGGTGACGGGGCCCCTGCGCCGCCGCCGGCCCGTGCACCTTGAGGAGGTCCGCTGGGCCCGCGCCCACACCGAGCGACGCTTGAAGTTCACGCTCCCCGGTCCCATGACCATCGTCGATACCCTGGCCGACGAGCACTACCGGGATCGGGCCGGGCTGGCCATGGAGTTCGCGCGGATCCTCAACGAGGAGGCGCGCGAGCTGGTGGCGGCGGGGCTCGACGTGCTGCAGCTCGATGAGCCGGCCTTCAACGTCTACATGGACGACGTGGCGACGTGGGGCCTCGCAGCCCTGGAGCGGGCCATCGAGGGTCTGGACTGCGCGACCGCCATCCACATCTGCTACGGCTACGGCATCGACGCCAACATCGAGTGGAAGCGGAGCCTGGGCGCCGAGTGGCGCCAGTACGAGCGGACGTTCCCCCTGCTGGCCCGTAGCCACATCGACCAGGTCTCCCTGGAGTGCGCCAACTCGCGGGTGCCGATCGAGCTCCTCGAGCTGCTGGCCGGCAAGGAGGTGGCCGTGGGCTGCATCGACGTGGCCACGCACGCCATCGAGACGCCGGCCGAGGTGGCCGGGACGATCCAGCGGGCGATGCGTCACGTGCCACCGGAGCGGATCTTCCCCAGCACCAACTGCGGCATGGTGCCGCTGCCCCGCGAGGTCGCCCGCGGCAAGCTGCGCGCGCTGGGAGCCGGTGCCCGTCTGGTGAGGCGCGAGCTGAAGGGCTGAGCGTCCCGTGCGCTGGCTCATCGACGGCTACAACGTCATCCGGCGCGATCCTGACTTGCGGGCCGTCGAGGCCCGAGGGCTTCAGGCCGGGCGGGCGGCGCTGCTCCGGCTCGTCGCCGAGGTCGCGGAGCGCTCGGTGGACGTGTTCACCGTGGTGTTCGACGGCGCGCCGATCCCGGGGTCTCCAGGCCCGGCCGGTCGGCTGCAGGTGATCTTCTCGCGGCCTCCGCAGCGGGCCGACGACGTCCTCGTTCGCCTGGCCCGCCAGCACGGCAACGGCGCCATCGTGGTCACCTCGGACCGGGCCGTTCAGGACGCGTCGCGACGGGCCGGCTGCGCGGTGCTCGATGCCGCCGAGTTCCTGGCCGGCCTCGCGAACGACGGCGTGGCCGAGCAGGCCAGCGACGACGCGGAGCCGGACCGCGTGGCCCCCAAGCGCGGCAACCCGCGCCGGTCCTCCAAGCGCGCCCGGGCCGCCGGGCGCGCGCTCAAACGCTTGCGCCCTCGCTGACACGCCGACGCCACGTCGGCGCCCGGGCCGCACCCGGGCGTATCCAGAAATTGACAGCAGGCGGGGCCCCATGACACCGTCGCCGCATGCTCCGCCCGGCGCGGCCCTTCGTCTGGCCGCTGGTCCTCCTCGCCCTCTCCGTCGCGGCGGCCGGGGCCCAGCCCAGCGCGCTCGAGGGCGCCGTCGAGCGCGTCGTGGACGGCGATACCATTCAGGTGCGGGTCAACGGCCGCGTCGAGACGGTCCGCTACATCGGCGTGAATACCCCCGAGCTTCGCCATCCCGTGCGCGGCGCCGAGCCTGGCGGGCGGCAGGCGTGGGCGGTGAACGGAGAGCTGGTGGCCGGCAAGCGCGTGCGCCTGGAGATGGACGCCCAGCCGCGCGACCGCCACGGCCGCTTGCTCGCTTACGTGTGGGTCGAAGGGATCATGGTGAACGCGGAGCTCGTCCGCCGTGGCTATGCCCAGGTGATGACGGTACCCCCGAACATCCGCTACCAGCGGCTGTTCCTCACGCTGCAGCGGGAGGCCCGGGAGGCGGGCCGGGGGCTCTGGCGTGGGGTATAGGACGCTGTATCATACGAGCCTGACCGTGTGCCTTCGGGGAGGCTCATGACCAGCGGGCGCGATTTCACCCTCGAGGCGAAGTACCGCGCAGAAGAGGGGACGATCTTCCTGTCCGGTATCCAGGCGCTGGTGCGCCTCCCGCTCGACCAGCACCGAGCCGACCGGCGGCGGGGCCTGCACACGGCGACGCTCGTGTCCGGGTACCGCGGCTCGCCGCTCGGAGGGCTCGACCAGGCGCTCGAGCGCAACGCCCCGCTGCTGCGGGAGCACGACGTCGTCTTCGTGTCCGGCGTCAACGAGGACCTGGGCGCCACCATGGTCTACGGCAGCCAGCTCGCCAATCTCTTCCCCCGTCCCCGGTACGACGGCGTCCTCGGCATGTGGTACGGCAAGGGGCCGGGAGTCGACCGCAGCGGCGACATCTTCAAGCACGCCAACTACGCCGGGGCGGGGCGCCACGGCGGCGTGCTGGCCCTGGGCGGTGACGACCCACTCTCCAAGTCCTCGACGATCCCCTCGCACTCCGAGGTGGCCTTTTACGACGCGCTCATGCCCGTGCTCTTCCCGGGCAATGTGCAGGAGATCCTGGACGTAGGGCGCCTGGGGTTCGAGCTCTCGCGATACTCCGGGCTGTGGGTGGCGTTCAAGATCGTCACGAATGTGGCTGACGAGATCTCCTCGGCCGAGGTGTCCGCCGACCGTCTCGTCGTGCGCGACCCTCGCTTCGTCTTCGAGGGCCGCCCCTGGCAGGCTCAGCAGGCGCCGATGCTGATGCCGCCGTTCGGGCTGGAGACCGAGCGGGTGATCCAGTACGGGCGGCTGGAGGCGGCCCGGGCCTTCGCGGCCGCCAACGGGCTCAACCGCATCACGGTGCCCACCGCGGATGCCTGGCTCGGCATCGCTGCCCCCGGCAAGGCCTACTATGATCTGTGCGAGGCCCTGCGCGACCTCGGCCTCGATGAGACCGCCCTGCGGCGGTACGGGGTGCGGCTGCTCAAGATCGGCATGCTCTTCCCGCTCGAGGCCGGCATCGTGCGGGAGTTTGCCCGCGGCCTGGAAGAGCTCTTCGTCATCGAGGAGAAGCGAGCCTTCATCGAGCTGTTCATCCGCGACATCCTCTACAACCAGGCGGAGCGGCCGCGGGTGGTGGGGAAGTTCGACGCCGACGGTGCGCCCCTGGTGCCCGCCAGCGGCGAGCTCGATGCCGACCGCATCGCCCAGCTGGTGGCGGCGCGGCTCGAGCGGCGCGTCCACCTCGAGTCGGTCACCGCCCGGGTGGCGCTGCTGGAAGCCCTGCGGGAGCGGCCCCAGCCCCTCACGCTGACCCGCCAGCCGTACTTCTGCTCGGGATGTCCGCACAACCGCTCCACGATCGTGCCTGACGGCTCCATCGCCGCCGCCGGCATCGGCTGCCACAGCATGGCCCTTCAGATGGACCGAAACACGATGGGGCTCACCCACATGGGCGGCGAAGGCGGTCAGTGGGTAGGCATGGCGCCCTTCACCGAGACGCCACACATCTTCCAGAACCTTGGCGACGGAACGCTGTTCCACTCTGGCTCGCTGGCGATCCGGCAGGCAGTCGCGGCCGGCACCTCCATCACCTTCAAGATCCTCTACAACTCCGCGGTGGCCATGACCGGCGGGCAGGACGCCGCCGGCGCGCTGCCCGTGCCCGATCTCACCCGGGCCCTGGAGGCCGAGGGCGTCGCGCGGATCCTGGTGCTCACCGACGAGCCCGGCAAGTACCCGCGCGGCACGCGGTGGGCCACCGGCGTGGAGGTGTGGCACCGGGACCGCCTCGACGAGGCCCAGCGGATGCTCCGTGAGGTGCCCGGCGTGAGCGCCCTGGTCTACGACCAGCGCTGCGCCGCCGAGAAGCGCCGGCTGCGCAAGCGCGGCCGACTGGCCGATCCCGCGCTGCGGGTCTACATCAACGAGGCGGTCTGCGAGGGGTGTGGCGACTGTGGCGTCAAGTCCAACTGCCTCAGCGTTCACCCCGTGGACACCGAGTTCGGGCGGAAGACCCGGATCCACCAATCGTCGTGCAACAAGGACTACTCCTGCCTCAACGGCGACTGTCCGTCGTTCCTCACGGTCGTGCCGCGGGGCGCCCCACGCAAGCGCGAGCGGGCCGTGTTCACGGTCGAGCGCGAGCTGCCGGAACCCGTGCTGCGTGTCGACCGCCAGTGCAACGTCCTCATGACGGGCATCGGGGGGACCGGCGTCGTCACCGTGAACCAGATCCTCGGCACGGCCGCGCTGCTCGACGGCAAGCACGTGCGCGGGCTGGACCAGACCGGGCTCAGCCAGAAGGGAGGCCCGGTCGTCTCCCACCTGAAGATCTACGACCGCGCCGAGGAGGTATCCAGCAAGGTGGGGGCGGGGGAGGCTGACACCTACCTCGGCTTCGACATCCTGGTGGCGACCTCGGCGCAGAACCTGGACCACGCCCGTCCCGACAAGACGGTGGCCGTGGTCTCCACCAGCAAGGTGCCCACCGGCGCCATGGTGGCCTCCACCGAGGTGCAGTTTCCCGAAACGGCGGGATTGCTGGCCACCATCAACCGGGTGAGCCGCAAGGACGAGAACGTCTACCTGGATGCCCTCGCCCTGGCCGAGCGCCTCTTCGACGACCACATGGCCGCCAACCTGATCGTGCTGGGCGCGGCCTATCAGGCCGGCGCGCTTCCCGTGACCGCCGCGGCCATCGAGCAGGCAATCGCGCTGAACGGGGTTGCCGTGCCCATGAACACTCAGGCCTTCCGGGCCGGCCGGCGCGTCGTGGTGGACCCGGCGTGGGCCGGGGGCGTGATCCGGACGCGGCCCGACCGTCTGCTGCACGCCGGCCAGGCCCTCACCGCCGAGGCCCGGGAGCTCGTGAGCCAGGCGGCGGCCAGCGGTGAGCTCCAGCGCATGCTCGAGGTCCGCGTGCCCGAGCTGATCGCGTACCAGGACGCGGCCTACGCGCGGCGGTACGTGGAGTACGTACGGCACGTGCGCGAGGCCGAGCAGCGGGCGATGCCCGGTGAGAGCCGGCTCAGCGAGGGCGTGGCCCGCTATCTATTCAAGCTCATGGCCTACAAGGACGAGTACGAGGTGGCCCGCCTGCACCTCAGAGAGGATCTGGCCCGGCAGCTGGCCACCGAGTTCCCGGACGGTGTGGACGTGCGCTACCACCTCCATCCGCCGCTGCTGAAAGCCCTGGGGCTGCGGGGCAAGCTCAAGCTGGGGCGGTGGTTCGACATCGTCTTCCGTCTCCTCGTCACCTTCCGGGGCCTGCGTGGTACTCCCCTCGACCCCTTCGGCTACGCCCACGTCCGGCAGGTGGAGCGCGAGCTGGTCGGTGAGTATCGGGCCCTGATCGACAAGGCCCTGGTGGACCTTTCGGAGCCCGGCTACGAGCGGGCGGTCAGCCTCGCCAACCTGCCCGACCTCATCCGAGGCTACGAGGACATCAAGCTCGGTAACGTCAAGCGGTTTCGCGACGCGGTCCGGGCCCTGGGGTTCTAGCCGCCGATGGTCACCAGGAGGTGCAGCATGCTCCGCAGGGTGTTCGGTGTCGTGGTCCTGGCGCTCCTCATCGTCGGTATCCTCCCGGCTGATGCGCAATCTCCTCCCGCCCCGCGGGTGTGGACCCAGGTGAGCGGGGCCGTGGAGTCGATCGAGGCCACCCGCCTTACCCTGAAGACCGACCAGGGAGCCCGGCTGCGGGTCGACATCTCATCGATGAGTGTCGCCGACCGGAATCATCTCGTCCGAGGCCGGCGCGTGTCATTGATCGGCTACGTCTCGCCGCAGTCCGGCGAGTTCATGGCGTGGTTCTCGCCCGGCGAGGAACCTACTGGTCAGGCCTCGCCGCCCACGACGCCACCGGCAGCGCCGCCCACCACGCCAGCTCCCATTCCCGTTCCCTCAAAGTAGTTCCAGTTCAGTCATCAGTGGGCCGTGCTCGCCAGCGCTTGACCGTGGCGCGTCGCTTCTTGCCGGTCAGGCGCGCCTCGCCGGCGGCGGCCGAGGGCCGGGACGGCCGTCGTAGCCGTGGCTCGTGCAGCGCCGTGCGCACGAGCTCCCGAACTCGCTCGCGCGCCAGCTCGAGATTTCGGATCTGATCGCGCGTGGCCTGACTCACCACGACGAGGTGACCGCGGGCGTCGAGCCGCCGGCCGGCCAGCAGCCGCAGGCGCTGCCGCGCGGGCTCGCTCAGCCCTTCGATGGCGTCCAGATCGACGCGGAGATCGACTTTGCTGGCCACCTTGTTGACGTTCTGGCCCCCGGGACCGGACGCGCGAACGGCCCGCACGCTCAGAGCCCGGGCGGGGACGTGCACGGCATCGGTCACGACGATGGAGCGGCTCACGGGGATATTGTAACGGAGCCGCGTGCCCGGCTAGGGCCGAGGGTGGCCTGCTCCAGGCACGTGTGGCTGCGTCACTCTGTCTATAATCCGGGGAGATGACAACTGCTGAGCGGCGTGAGCTGACGCGGGTGGCCCGGGGCGAGGCGCCTGCGGACCTCTACCTGCGCGGTGGCACCCTGCTCAACGTCTACACTGGGGAGCTCTACCCCGCCAACGTGGCGGTACGTGGCGAGCGCATCGCCTACGTCGGCGCCCGCGAGGACGTGGTGGGCCGACGCACGAGGGTGCTGGAGGTCGGCGGCCGGGTTCTCGTGCCCGGAT
>JBOHPM010000041.1:0-11929 GCA_050731715.1 Candidatus Rokuibacteriota bacterium | reverse complement strand
CGAGGTCGGAGTGCGGGTCTGGGTCGAGCATGTGGCCACCGGGCGGCGCAGCGTCACCCTCAACTCGCACCTCGTCTTCGTGAGCGTGGATGACGACGGCCGCCCGCGCCCGGTGGCGAACCGGATCACGCCGGCCGATGCGGCCGAGGGTGCGCTCGTGGAGGAAGCCCGGCAGCGTCGCGAGGTGCGGCTGGCCCGCTTCGCCCACCGCCGAGAGCTCACGCAGCGTGCGAAATCGGGCGAATCGAGGCCACGTACCACCTGGAACAGGCCACCCTCGGCCATATCCGAGCAAGCGGCCCCCGCTCCAACAGCCCCCGCTCCAACAACACTCGAGTCAGTGCGGCCGGTGCCCTGGACTGGCGAGGTCCGGGAGGCCTGTACGGCCTTCTTGACCTTCGTGCACCTCGGGCCCGACCTGCGGCCGCGGCCCTGCCCGCCGTTTACGCCCCGGACACCGGCCGAGCAACGGCGTTGGGACACCGCGCTGGGTCCGCGGGAACAGCGACTGCAGCGGATCAAACGCCTGAAGGCGACCATCGTCAACGACAGCTCAGGGGAAAGAGGGTAGGACCATGTCAGGGCACTCTCGCTGGTCGCAGATCAAGCGGAAGAAGGGCAAGACGGACGTCCAGCGCGGCAAGCTCTTCTCCAAGATCCTGCGCGAGATCACGGTGGCCGCGCGCAACGGCGGCGGCGACCCCAAGGTGAACATGCGCCTCAAGGCGGCCATGGAATCCGCCAAGGAGGCCAACATGCCGCAGGACAACGTGAAGCGCGCCGTGCAGAAGGGGACGGGGGAGCTGCCGGGCGAGGCCTACGAGGAGATCACCTACGAGGGTTACGCCTCGGGGGGCGTGGCCGTGATGATACGCGTCCTGACCGACAACCGTAACCGCACGGCCCCGGAGATCCGGCACACCTTCGAGAAGCACGGCGGCAGCATGGGCGCGGCCGGCGCGGTCGGCTGGATCTTCGAGCGCAAGGGGATCATCCAGGTCGACGCCGAGCGGATCGGCGAGGATGACTTGCTCGGCCAAGCCCTGGAGGCCGGGGCTTCCGACATGAAGCGTGTGGAAAAAGTTTTCGAGATCGTGACGGGCCCTGGTGAAATGGACGCGGTCCGGGCGGCGCTGGAGCAGCGTCGCGTACCGGTGCTGCGGGCGGAGGTGATGTTCCTGCCCCAGTCCACCGTGCGCGTGGAAGGCAAGGACGCCCCCGCGGTGCTGCGGCTGATCGAGGCGCTCGAGGAGCTGGACGACGTTCAAACTGTCTACTCGAACTACGACATTCCGGACGAGGTCCTCGAGGCGATCTCGGCCGCCTGAGATGGCGGCCCTGGCCAACGCTCGGGTGCTGGGGCTGGACCCCGGTCTGGTTGCCTTCGGCTACGGCCTCCTCGAGTCGGCGCCGGCGGGCCCCGCCGTGCTGGTCGCGGGCGTGATCCAGACGAGCGCCAGTCTCCGGCTCGAGGAGCGGGTCCAGCAGATCTACGATGGCGTGGCGGCGCTCCTCGACCAGCACGCCCCCACCGCGGTGGCCCTGGAGGATCTCTACACGGAGTACCGCTTCCCCCGGACCGCGCTCCTCATGGCCCATGCGCGCGGGGTGGTGTGCCTGGCGGCCCGTCAGCGCGCCGTGAACGTGCTGGCGATCACTCCGGCCGAGGTCAAGCGCGCCGTCACCGGCAACGGCGCGGCCGGCAAGGAGCAAGTGGGGCGAGGGGTCCAGCGCCTGCTCGGCCTCCCGCAGCCGCCGGGGCCTTCCCACGTGGCCGACGCCCTGGCCCTGGCCTTCACCGGGCTCAGCCGACTCCGCATCGGAGGGGGCGCGGCCCCGGCGAGTAGCGGCCGGTGATTGCGTCCCTGCGCGGGCGGCTGCGCCGGCGGCTGGAGGATCGCATCGTGCTGGAAACGGGCGGTATCGGCTACGAGGTGCTGCTGCCACCCATTGTACAGGCCGAGCTGCAGCACCTGGGCGCCGAGGAGGGTGACAAGGCCAGCGAGGTGGCGCTGGTGACGTACTACCACGCCACCCGCGACCAGCCTCGCCCGGTCTTGATCGGCTTCATCTCCGAGCTTGATCGAGAGTTCTTCGAGAAGCTGATCACGGTCAAGGACATGGGGCCCATGGTGGCGGCGCGCGCCCTGGCCGCGCCGGTGGCCGAGATCGCCGCCGCCATCGCCCGCCAGGACGAGAAGTACTTGCGTTCTCTCCCCGGGATCGGTCCCCAGAAGGCCAAGAACATCGTGGCCCAGCTCCACGGCAAGGTGGCCAAGTTCGCCCTGGTCCACGAGGCGCTGGCCGAACCGACGCCGGCGGCGCCGGCCCCCGCCGGGGATGGGCTGCGCGAGCTGGTGTGGGAGGTGCTGGTCAAGCAGCTCGGCCACCGCCCCGGCGAGGCCTCGCAGCTCATCACCGAGGCCTTCAAGCGGCGCCCCGGCATCGCGTCGGCCGAGGAGCTCTTCGACGAGATCTATCGCGGGGTGAAGGGCGCGTGAGTCCGGCTCCGCTGGAGGACGCCCGGATGCTCAGCCGGATGACCACGCCCGAAGAGGCCCAGTTCGAGCGTCAGCTCCGGCCGCAGACGTTCGATGAATACGTGGGGCAGGAGCAGGCGGTGGCCAGCCTGCGGGTTTCGGTTCAGGCGGCTCGCCAGCGCAGCGAGTGCGTGGATCACGTCCTGCTCTATGGTCCCCCCGGTCTGGGCAAGACCACCCTGGCCGGAGTCATCGCCAACGAGATGGGCGCAAATCTAGTGACCACGTCGGGGCCGGCCATCGAGCGGGGCGCCGACCTGATGGGCATTCTCACCAACCTCGCCGAGCACGACGTGTTCTTCATCGACGAGATCCACCGGCTGCCGCGGGCTGTCGAGGAGCTGCTCTACCCCGCGATGGAGGACTTCGCGGTCAACTTCGTCATCGACCGGGGGCTCCACGCTCGCACCCTCAAGTACTCGCTGCGGCCCTTCACGCTGGTGGCGGCCACCACCCGACCGGGCATGCTCTCGGCGCCCCTGCGCGAGCGCTTCGGCATCTTGCACCACCTCGACTTCTACTCGCAGGCCGAGCTGACCCGCATCGCTGGCCGCTCGGCGTCGATCCTCGGCGCTCGCGTCGAGCCCGAGGGGGCCGCCGAGCTTGCCCGTCGGGCCCGGGGAACTCCCCGCATCGTCAATCGGCTGCTGCGGCGGGTGCGGGACTACGCCCAGGTGACGGGGGACGGCCTCATCACCGTCGCCATCGCCCGGGATGCCCTGGACCGTGAGGGCGTGGACGGCCGCGGCCTCGATCGGCTCGATCGCCGCTTCCTGAGCGCCATCATCGATCACTACGCCGGCGGTCCGGTCGGTATCGAGGCCGTAGCCGCCACCATCAACGACGAGGCCGAGTCGCTCACGGAGCTGGTGGAGCCGTACTTGCTCAAGATCGCGTTCGTCATCCGGACGCCGACGGGCCGCCGGGCGACGCGCGAGGCCTACCTCCACCTGGGCAAGCAGCCCCCCGCCACGACTACCGGGCAGGCCGGGCTTTTCGAGTGAGCGTCGAGGCGAACCGGCCTCGCGGCCCCCGCTACCATGACTGACATCGGCAAGCTGCTCATCGCCTTCGGCCTGCTGATCGCCGGGGTGGGCGTGGTCCTGGTCCTCGCGGGTCGGGTGCCCTGGATCGGCCGCCTTCCCGGGGACATCCATATCCAGCGCGGCAACTGGACCTTCTCCTTCCCGCTGGCCACCTCGCTGCTCGTCAGCGCGGTCCTCACGCTGATCGTGTGGCTGTTCGGTCGCCGCGGGTGACCCGGTCCCTGGCTGCTCGACGCTCCCTGGCGCCGGTCATGCTTGGGGTGCTCGCCGTGCTCACGGGGTGGGTCCCGTTCGCGCACGGCTCGGGAACGATCCGGGTGGCCCTGGTGGAGTCGACGCGGAAGGTCGAGCTTCAGGGCAGCGATATCGAGCTTCATCCTCTGCCGACGCCCGAGGACTCCACCTGTGAGCGGTGCCGCAGCCGCGGCTGGCGGGCGGCCTTCGTGCGCGCGGTGTGGACCGGTACCGCCATCGACATCGATGGCCGCCGGGCGCCGGGGTTCCGACTCCAGAGCGACGGTCCCATCCGCCTGAACGGTCGCGAGTATGGGGCGACGATCGACCTGGTGCGGTACGGCGCGGGCATGGCCGTCGTCAACGAGCTTCCCCTGGAGGAGTACCTGGTCGGAGTGCTCCGCGCCGAGGCCAGCGAGGCCTGGCCGACCGAGGCGCTGCGGGCCCAGGCGATCGTGGCTCGCACCTACAGCGCTCATCACCGAGGGCTCGGCGGGGCCCGGCCCTTTCACGTCGTGGCCTCGACGGCCAACCAGCTCTTCGCCGGCCGAGTGCCCGCCGGCTCTCCCCTCTGGGCCGCGGCGAACGACACGGTCGGGCAGGTGCTTCGCCTGAACGGCGGGCTGTTCCCGGCCTTCTATCACACCGAGTGCGGCGGCTACACCGAGGACCCGCGCCTGGTCTTCGCCGCCAGCAACATGCCGGCGCTCCGCGCAGTCGTCTGTCCCTTCTCGGCCGGCTCCCCCCACTACTCCTGGACCCTCGACCTTTCACTGGTCGACCTGAGCGACCTGCTGCGTCGCCAGGGCATCGACGTGGGCCGGGTCACCACGATCGCGGTCAGCGGGCGGACACCGTCGGTGCGGGTGGTGGCCGTCACGCTTCGGGGCACCCGGGGGGCGGCGCGGCTGCGGGGCCAGGACTTCCGTCGCATCGTCGGCTACGACACGCTGAAGAGCACGTTGTTCTCGGTGGCCATCGATGGTCAGACAGCCCGCTTCACCGGCCGTGGCTACGGCCACGGTGTGGGGCTGTGCCAGGCGGGCGCGCGCGGGATGGCCGGGCAAGGCTACTCGGCCCGGCAGATCCTCGCCTTCTACTACCCGGACGCCACGCTGGGCCGGCTCCACGAGCGGTGAGCGTCCGGCCGTCGGTCCTGCCTGCCGACTTCGACGCGGTCGACATCCGCGTGGGCGTCGTCACTGACGCCCGCGAGTTCCCCGAGGCCCGCCGGCCCGCGTACCGACTGTGGATCGACTTCGGGCCTCTGGGTAGCAAGCGGGCCAGCGCCCAGATCACCCGGCACTATCGGCCCGAGCAGCTGATCGGGCGTCACGTCATCGCGGTGGTCAACTTCCCGCCCCGGCAGGTGGGGCCGTTCGTGTCCGAGGTGCTGGTGCTGGGGGCCTACGATGCCGAAGGCGCGGTGGTGCTGCTCGAGCCGGAACGGGCCGTCGCGCCGGGGTCGCGCATCGGGTAGAGTGCCCGCGCCGTGAGGCTTCGCGATCGCATCGCCCTGGTCACGGGCGCCGGCTCCGGCATCGGCCGGCTCGTCAGCAACGCGGGCATCGCGGTGACCGGCGATGAGCGGGCGGCGGTCGCCGCGACGTCCGAGGCTCGCCTGACCGAGATGCTGAGCGGGCAGGCGGCCACCGCCCTGTTCCTGGCCTCCGATGACAGCTCCTTCGCCACTGGCCATTGGCTCTCGCCCAACGGCGGCCTCTTCAGCGGCTAGCCATCGGAGGGTGCCGGCCGGACGCCGCCGGCGGGCGGCATGTAGACTGAGTGCCCGTGGAGCTGGAGGCCTTCGACTACGAGTTGCCGCCCTCGGCCATTGCCCAGGCGCCCGCCGAGCGCCGTGAGGCGGCGCGCTTGCTCCTGATCGACCGTCCGAGCGGTGCGCTGGCCGATCGCGTCTTCGCCGATCTGCCCTCCCTGCTGCGGGCGGGCGATTGCCTGGTGCTCAACAACTCGCGCGTGATCCCGGCCCGGGTGACCGCGCGGGACGAGTCGGATCGCCCCGTCGAGCTCGTCTTCCTCGAGGCCGACGCTACCCCCCGCGCCCACGCGCTGGTCCGCCCGGGCCGCCGCTGCCGGGTCGGCACCCGCCTGCGCGCGGGAGGCGAGCCGGGCGCTCGCCTCACCATTATCGGTGTCGCGGCCGACGGCTCGCGGATCCTCGAGCGGCAGGACGGCACGATTGCTGAGCTGCTCGATGCGCACGGGATGCCCCCGCTACCGCCGTACATCGCCCGGCACGCCAAGCCGGCCGCCGAGGATTGGGAGCGCTACCAGACCGTGTATGCCCGGCCCCCGGGCTCGGTAGCGGCGCCGACTGCCGGGCTGCACTTCACGCCGGCGATTCTGGAAGCCCTGCGCGGACAGGGCATCGAGGTCCACGAGGTCACCTTGCACGTGGGGCCGGCCACGTTCCGTCCCATCCGCGCGCGCCACGTCGAGGACCACGTGCTCGCGCCGGAGCGCGTGTCGATTCCCGAGGCGGTGGCCGCCGCGGTCAATACCGCCCGGCGGGACGGTCGCCGGGTCATCGCCGTCGGGACGACCACGACACGCGCGCTGGAGGGGGCCGCCGCCGATGGTCGCGTGCAACCGGTTAACGGACACGTCGAGCTCTACATCAGGCCCGGGTGCCGGTTCCAGGTCGTCGACGCGCTGCTGACCAACTTCCATCTGCCCCGCTCGTCGCTCCTGGTCCTGGTCGCCGCCTTCGCCGGCCGGGAGCTCGTCCTGCGGGCCTACCGCCACGCCGTGGCCGCCGGCTACCGCTTCTACTCCTACGGGGATGCGACGCTGATCGTATGAGGCGAGGTGCCGCTGCGCGTCGCACGCCGGCTTTGCCGGCGTCAGTGGTTCTGGGGGAGGCCTCGGAGGGGGCCGTGGCGGCCCCCTCCGACGTTCCTATGGGGACGCGACGCTGATCGTATGAGCGACCCGCCGGCGCTGAGGTTCGAGCTCCTGGCCCGTGATGGCGATGCCCGCCGGGGGCGCGTGATCACGGCCCGGGGGCCCATCGACACGCCAGCCTTCATGCCCGTAGGGACGGCGGGGACCGTGAAGAGCCTGAGTCCTGACGACCTGCGGGAGGTGGGCGCGCAGATCGTACTGGCCAACACCTTCCATCTGCTCCTGCGCCCCGGCCACGAGCTGGTGCGCGAGCTGGGCGGCCTCCACCGGTTCATGGGCTGGGACAGCCCGATCCTGACCGACTCCGGCGGCTTTCAGGTCTTCAGCCTGGCCCGGCTGCGCAAGGTCACCGAGGAGGGAGTCGAGTTCCGGTCACCGATCGACGGCTCTCTGCACTTCCTCTCGCCGGAGCTCAGTGTCGAGGTGCAGCAGGCGCTGGGCGCAGACATCATCCACCCGCTGGACGAGTGCCTGGCCTTCCCTGCGACCCACGCCGACACCGAGCGCTCGCTCGAGCTCACGCTGCGCTGGGCGCGGCGAGCGTGGAGGGCCCATGGTCGGGGCGGGCCGCCGGGCCAGGCGTTTTTCGGGATCGTGCAGGGCGGCAGTTACGCGGACCTCCGCCGGCGCGCCGTGGAGCAGACGGTGGCGATGGGATGCGACGGGTTCGCCATCGGGGGCATGGCGGTGGGGGAGCCGAAAGCCGCGATGTACGACCTCACCGCCGCGGCCGCCGCCCAGCTGCCCGCCGACCGCCCGCGGTACCTCATGGGCGTGGGCAAGCCCGAGGACCTCGTCGAGTGCGTGGGGCGTGGCGTGGACCTCTTCGACTGCGTGCTGCCCACGCGCAACGCCCGCAACGGCCAGTGCTTCACCGCTCAGGGACCGGTGGTGATCAAGCAGGCGCGCTACGCGCGCGACGGCCGGCCGCTCGACGAGGACTGCGGGTGCTACACTTGTCGGCGCTTCTCGCGGGCGTACCTGCGCCACCTCTTCGTCTCCGCGGAGCTGCTGGTCTATCGCCTGCTCACCCTGCACAACCTGCGTTTCTTCCTCGACCTCATGGCGAGTCTGCGGGCCGCGATCGCTGACGGGACCTTCGCGGCATTCCGGGCTCGGTTTTTGTCCCGATCTCTTGTAGAATCCGAAGGCGTTTCGCGGGAGCCTGAACCGGAGGCCGACCTTCCATGAATGTCGTCCATGCTGCCGATCTCGCCTTCGCGTCTGCCATGCCACCCGGAAGCTCGGGCACGGGCGCCGTGGCCATGCAGCTCATGTTCTTCGCCGCGATCTTCGCGGTCTTCTATTTTCTGCTCATCCGGCCCCAGCAGAAGCAGCGGCGCGAGCGGGAGCAGATGCTGGGCGCCATCAAGCGGGGTGATCGGGTGGTCACCACCAGCGGTCTGCACGGCACGGTGACGGGCCTCGGCGAGCACACCATCACGCTGCGGGTGGCCGATCAGGTCAAGCTGGAATTCGACCGGGCCTCCGTGGGCCGGATCGTGACGGTGGGCGCGCCGGAGAAAGATGCCTAAGCACCTCGGGTTCCGTATCGGGCTGGTGCTCGCGGTCGTCCTCGGCTCGCTCTGGTATCTCTATCCGCCGCGCTCGAGCATCAACCTGGGCCTGGACCTCCAGGGTGGCATCCACCTGGTGCTGGGAGTGGAGACCGACAAGGCCGTGGCCAACCAGACCGACCGGGCCGCCGAGGATCTCAAGGCCGCGCTGGAGCGCAAGGGGATCGCCGTCACCCGGGTGGCCCGCGAGGGCGACACCGCGATCGCCGTGCAGCTGGCCTCCCCCCGGACGTGGAACGATGCCCTCACGGTGGTGGGCGACCTCGGCACGTTCGATCGCCAGGACGAGGACCAGGCGGCCGGGCGCCTGCGTCTCGTCCTGAGCCCGCGCGAGGTGAGCCGGCTGCGCGACCTCGCCGTGCGGCAGGGCGTGGAGACCATCCGCAACCGGGTGGACCAGTTCGGCGTGGCGGAGCCCACGATCACCCGGCAGGGCGAGGACCGCATCCTCATTCAGCTCCCCGGCGTCCAGGATCCCGAGCGGGCCAAGGCCCTCATCGGCAAGACGGCGCTCCTGGAGTTCAGGCTCCTGGACGAGCGCACGTCGGTCGAGGACGCCCTGGCCGGCCGACTGCCCGAGACTTCGGAGGTGCTCTACCAGCGGCGGGTCGACAAGGACTCAAAGACCGAGCGCCGGGTGCCCTACGCGGTCCAGAAGCGAACGCTCCTGACCGGGGCCGAGCTGAACCGGGCCGAGGTCCAGGCCGATCCGAACTCGATGGGGAACTGGCAGGTGTCCATCGAGTTCAACGCCGTGGGCGGGCGCATCTTCGGCGAGGCCACCGAGCAGAACGTCGGCAAGCATCTGGCCATCATCCTCGATGGCAACGTCTACTCCGCCCCCCGCATCAACGAGCGAATCCCCGGCGGGCGCGCGGTCATCACCGGACAGTTCACCGTGGAGGAAGCCCGCGACCTGGCCATTGTCCTGCGGGCCGGGGCCTTGCCCGCCCCGGTCAAAATCCTGGAGGAGCGAACGGTCGGGCCCTCCCTGGGCGCCGATTCCATCCGCAAGGGACTCCTCTCCATCGCCGTCTCGGCCGTGGTCGTCTTCATGTTCATGCTCGTGTACTACCGCCTGTCGGGCCTGATCGCCGACGTCGCCCTGGGGCTGAATCTGTTGATCCTCCTGGCCTGCATGGCGGCCTTCGGAGCCACGCTGACCCTGCCCGGCATCGCCGGCATCGCGCTGACCATCGGCATGGCCGTCGACACGAACGTGCTGATCTTCGAGCGCATCCGCGAGGAGCTGCGGCTGGGCAAGTCCCCCCGGGCCGCCATCGACAGCGGGTTCAGCCGGGCCTTCGTGACCATCATCGACACGCACGTCACTGTGCTGGTGACGGCGGCCATCCTCTACAACTTCGGGACGGGGCCGGTGAAGGGCTTCGCGGTGACGCTGTTCATCGGGCTGGTGGCGAGTCTGTTCACCGCCGTGTTCTTCACGCGGCTGCTCTTCGATCTCCTGTACATGCGGCGGCGCCAGCCCGTGGCGGCCATCTCCATCTGACCCCATGCTCGAACTGTTCCGGGTGCCGAACTACGACTTCATCGGCAAGCGCAAGTGGGCCTATCTGGTATCGGCGGCGTTCATCGTGCTGGGGATCGTGTCCCTGATCGTGGACGGCGGGCTCCGGACCGACATCGACTTCGCCGGGGGCACCCTGGTCGAAGTGCGCTTCGAGCGGCCCCCCGCCATCGACGCGATCCGGGCCACGCTCACCGGCGTCGGTTTGGGGGACAGCATCATCCAGCAGTTCGGCGAGGCGCGAGACTTCATCATCCGCCTCAAGCAGGCGGCGGTCGCGACCGACGCCGGCAAGACCGTGCAGGAAGCCCTGGCCCGCGATCCCCGCCTGGGCGCGTTCGAGATCCGCCGCGTGGAGTTCGTGGGGCCGCAGGTGGGGCGCGATCTGCAGCTGCAGGCGCTGTACGCGGTCCTGGCCGGCCTGGCCGGCATCCTGATCTACGTGGCCGTCCGCTTCGATCTCAAGGGTGGCATCACCGCCATCGTGGCCCAGACCCACGATGTCGCGGTGTCGATCGGGGCGCTCTCGCTCACCGACCGTGAGTTCTCCCTGCCCGTGCTGGCCGCCCTGCTGACCGTGATCGGCTACTCGGTCAACGACAAGATCGTGGCCTACGACCGGGTCAGGGAGAATCGCCGACGGGCGGGCTCGCAGCGGGGGCAGCCCTTCGCGACGCAGATCAACACCGCCATCAACCAGACGCTGTCCCGGACGCTTCTCACTGGCCTCTCGGTGCTGTTCGCCGCCGGCGTCCTTTTCCTCTTCGGGGGCAAGGTGCTGGAGGATTTTGCCTTCACGCTCATGGTGGGTGTGGTGGCGGGAACGTATTCCACGATCTACATCGCCGCCGCGCTGATCGTGGACTGGACGCAGTATCTCGAGAGCCGGGTGCGCAAGGCGAAAAAAGCAGTGGCGAAGGCCTGAGGAGCGTGTAAAATTACATGTTTAATCAATGGTTAACGCGCGGTGACCCGACTCGAGACGCTGCTGGAGGAGGTCCCTAAGTACCAGCCAGGCGCTGACCTGGAGGTATTGAGCCGCGCCTACCGATTCTCCGAGCAGTTCCACCGCGGACAGCAACGAGCCTCGGGCGAGCCCTACGTGTCGCACCCGCTAGAGGTCGCCCGCCTCCTCGTCGACTTCAAGATGGATGTCCTCACCGTTACCGCCGGCCTCCTCCACGATGTTCTGGAGGACACCAAGGCCACCAAGGGCGACCTGGAGCGTGAGTTCGGCCGCGAGATCGCCGATCTCGTCGACGGCGTGACGAAGCTGAACAAGCTGGCCTTCTCCTCGCGGGAGGAGCGTCAGGCCGAGAACTTCCGCAAGATGCTGGTGGCCATGGCGCGGGACCTCCGCGTGCTCATGATCAAGCTCGCCGATCGGCTGCACAACATGCGGACGCTGCAGTACCTCTCCGCGGACAAGGCCCGGAAAATCGGCCAGGAGACCCTGGACATTTACGCGCCCCTGGCCCACCGCCTGGGTATGGCCCGGGTCAAGGCCGAGCTCGAGGACCTCGCCCTGCGCGCCCTGCACGCCGACGCCTACGTCGACCTCCAGCGTCGCGTGGCCAAGCGCCGGTTGGAGCGGGAGGCCGAGATCGACCAGGCCATCGCCATCCTGGAGCGAAAGCTCTCGGAGGTCGGCATCGAGGCCCAGATCCGCGGGCGGCCCAAGCACTTCTACTCGATCTGGAAGAAGATGCACGACCAGGGGCGGGAGTTCGACGAGATCTACGACCTCACCGCCGTCCGGGTGATCACGAACTCCGTCCGGGACTGCTACGGGGGCCTGGGCGTCATCCACTCGCTGTGGAAGCCGGTGCCTGGCCGCTTCAAGGACTTCATCGCGATGCCCAAGGTCAACATGTACCAGTCGCTGCACACGACGGTCATCGGCCCCAAGGGCGATCCGGTAGAGATCCAGATCCGCACTCTGGAGATGCACCGCATCGCCGAGGAGGGGATCGCCGCCCACTGGCTCTACAAGGAGCGAAAGGCCGGCAAGGACAAGTTCGACGACTCGATGCTCTGGCTGCGCCAGCTGCTAGAAACCCAGCAGGACCTGAAGGATCC
>JBOHPM010000040.1:0-11970 GCA_050731715.1 Candidatus Rokuibacteriota bacterium | reverse complement strand
GTCCTGGAACGGCTGCTCGAGAAGGGCAAGATCATCGTCCGCCGCGCCTACGCCGACTGGAACCGCTTCACCGAGTACAAGCGCCCGTTCCACGAGTGGGCCATCGAGCTGATCGACGTGCCCCAGAGCCGCTACAGCGGGAAGAACTCGGCCGACATCCGCATGGTCGTGGACGCGCTGGACCTGGCCTACGGCAAGTCCCACATCGACGCCTTCGCCCTCGTCTCGGGCGACTCGGATTTCTCGCCGTTGGTCTCCAAGCTCCGGGAAAACGACCGCTACGTGATCGGGCTGGGCGTCAAATCGTCGTCATCCGATCTGCTGGTGGCCAACTGCGACGAGTTCATCTTCTACGAGGACCTCATCCGCGACACGAAGAAGACCAACCTCCTGCGGGGCCTGCCCGAGAAGAAGGCCGAGGCCATGGCCCAGCTCGTCGACGCCATCCAGGCCCTCATGCGCGAGAACAAGGAAACGCTGTGGGGGTCGATGGTCAAGCAGACGATGATCCGCAAGAACCCGGCCTTCAACGAGTCCTACTACGGGTACTCCACCTTCTCCAAGCTGCTCGAGGACGCGGCCAAGAACAAGATCGTCACCCTGGAGCGCGACGAGAAGAGCGGCACCTACGTCATCACCTCGCTGACAGAAGAGACCGGGCGCGCCGCCTAGTAGGTGTTCGAGCGGCGGCTTTGCCGCCGCGATCCGATGGTCTGGGGGAGGTTTCGGAGGGGGCCGTCGAGGCCCCCTCCGATTCTAATCGCCCCACGGGGCAATGAGGCGGTCGACCGAAAGGATCCCGGCCCCGCCGATCACGATCCCCAGGGCCATGGCGATCAGCGCGAAGTTGAACTCCCAGCCGTGGCCCTTGCCGGGCGTCAGGTTCCAGTTGAGGAAGAAGCCGTGCTGGATGTGGACCTTGCTCACCGCCACCAGCATGACCACGATGAGTCCCAGGGCGGCCGGGCGAGCCAGGAAGCCCACGATAAGGGCCAGCCCGCCCAGGAACTCCACGAACGCCGCGATCACGGCAGCCGCCGGCGGGATGCCAAGCCCTTTCCCGAACGCGGCGACGGTGGCCCTAAGCCCGTTTCCCCCGAACCAGCCGAGCACCTTTTGCGCCCCGTGGGCGAAGAAGATCACGCCCAGGGCCAGGCGGACGACCAGGTGCGACCACGATGGGTAGGTAGCGAACAGGAGTTCCATGCGCTCCTCCTCGGCTAGGCGCCCCGACGTTGCGTGATCTCAGACCCCGGCGTATTCTGAGCCGTCATGTGCGATAGGCGGTACGAGGTCTGTCGTGGCCGCGAGTGTACTCCAGGCTCCGGCCACTGCGCTCGCTTCCATCCGGCTCGTCGCCGTCCATGACTTTCGTAAAGGTCGCGACGCCAGACGCGATCGCCGTCGGCCACGGACTTCTCATCGAGAGCAACGGCCGCGCGGTGGCCGTCTTCAACGCCGGCGACGGCCGCTTCTTCGCCTGCGGGGCCTCCTGCCCGCACGAGGATGGCCCGCTCGCCGATGGCTGGCTGGAGGGCGACGTGGTTGTATGCCCGTGGCACGGCTTCGACTTCGAGCTGGCGACCGGCCGCTGCCGGGTCGACGCCGATCTGGCCATCCCCGTGTACCCGGTTCGGGTGGCGGACGACGCCGTGGAGGTCGACCTGTCGTGAGCCCGCCGCCGACCAGCCTCTACGTCGAGGCCGCCGATCGTCCCTGGATCGAGCGCCGGGCAGGCGTCTTCTGGAAGGTCTTGTGGGAGGAGGGCGATCGCCAGACGGTGCTTGTGCACTACACGCCAGGCGCCACGATCCCCCGCCATCGGCATCTCGGCGAGGAACAGGTCTACGTCCTGGAAGGCAGCCTCGCCGATGACACCGGCTTGTGCACCAACGGCAACTTTACCCGGCGGCCGCCGGGCTGTGTCCACACCGTGACCAGCCCCCAGGGCGCGCTCGTGCTCGCCGTCATATCCGGCGGCACCGAGCCATGCTAGGCTCGCCGGAAACGAAATCGAGGGACAAGGTGGCCGAGCGCGCGGTACCGCATGTGCGAAAGTTTCTCGGGCAACGCTTGCGTTCGCTGCGCAAGCAGCGCGGCCTCAGCCAGGAGCGACTGGGACTGAAGGCCGGCCTCAGCGGCAAGTTCATCGGCGAAGTCGAGCGCGGAGAGAAATCGATCTCCATCGACAGCCTCTACCACCTGGCCGTGGCTCTGGCGGTGCCGCTCCGCCATCTGACCGACGTCCGGCCGGGCCGGCGCACGGCGATGCCGAGCGAAGCGGCGGAGCGTCTCTTCGCGCTCGTCTGCGCGCACCGTCGGCCGGGTGAGGTCCGCAAGGCGCTCAGCGTGGTCCGCGCGATGCTCGGCGGCGCCGCGTGACGGCGGCGGCCACCGCTGAGGTGGATGGATGCTGACCAGCGAATACGTATGGGTGGGGATCGGGCTGCTCGGCCAGGCACTCTTCTCGGCGCGCTTCCTCGTGCAGTGGATCGCCACGGAACGGAAACGGCAAAGCGTGGTGCCGCGTCAGTTTTGGTACTTTTCGGTGGGGGGCGGCCTGACCCTGCTGGCCTATGCCATCTACCGCCTGGATCCAGTCTTCATTCTCGGGCAGGCGGCGGGCCTTCTGGTGTACTCTCGCAATCTCTATTTCATTCATCGCTACGGCGGGCGGGCGGCCGAGGCCTGAGGTGGCGGAAGGACAAGGAGCGGCAACGACTATGATTTGGGCCCACTGTCAGACGCGCCCGCTGTTGATGATCCCCGGTCCCACGGAACTGCCACCCCCCGTCATCCAGGCCCTCAACCGGCCGCCGGCCATTCAGTACGATGACTCCTTCGACCTGGGCATGCTGGAGCCCACCATGCTGGCCCTGCGCGATGTCTTCCAGACCGACAACGAGGTCCTCCTCATGCCGGGCTCGGGACGCACGGCGTTGGAGGCAGCGGCCACGTCGGTGATCGAGCCGGGCGATCGCGTCCTCGTCGTCGGGGCCGGCCAGTTCGGCGCCCTGATGCGGGACATCATGAACCGCGTGGGCGCGGCCTGGACCGAGTTCAACGTGGAGCTCGGCCAGCCCCTGGACCTCGCCGCGTTGGCCGCGGAGGCGGAGCGGCTGCGGCCCAAGGCCATCACCCTCGTGCACAACGAGACCTCCACCGGCACCACCTACCCGGCCGCGCAGGTCGGTGAGATCGCCCGGCGCGTTGGCGCGCTGTTCATGCTCGACACCGTGTCCGCCATCGCCGGCATCGACGTGCGCACCGACGAGTGGGGCATCGATCTGAACATGACGGGCTCACAGAAGTGCCTGGCCGCGCCCCTCGGGCTCGCCCTGGTGTCGGTGAGCCCCCGGGCCTGGTCGGTGATGGAGCGGCGGACGGAGCCGGCCCGGAGCTGGTCCTACGACCTGCTGCGGTGGCGAGAGCACTGGATTCCCGAGTCGCGCGGCGGCCGAGTCAAGGACGGCGCCCCGCGGCGCCAGCCGGTCTCCATCCCCACGCATCTCACCGCGGCGATGCAGGTGGCGGTACGGCTCATCCTCGAGGAAGGCCTGGGCCAGCGCTTCCGCCGGCACGAGGTCGCGGCCAGCGCGCTGCGGGCCGGCGTGCAAGCCATGGGGTTGGAGCTGTTCCCCGACGCCTCGCTGTGGTCGAACACCGTCTCCTGCATCGTGGCGCCCAAGCGCGTCGAGCCTCCGGCCGTCGTCGCCCGGATGCGCGATCAGTACGGGATCCTCATCGGCACCGGGCTCGACCGGATCCGGATGACCACGCTTCGCATCGGGACGATGGGTATCACGGCCAGCCCGCTCTACGTGCTGCCGACCCTGTCGGCCCTGGAGCTCACGCTGCGGGATCTCGGCTACAAGAGCGAGCCGGGCGCCGGCCTGACCGCGGCCCAGCGCGTCTTCGCCGACGCGTGACAAAACACGCGCCGGTCACGATATCCGTCCCCGACGATTTCCCGTCGGTCTTCGAGGGCACCGTCGCCCACGAGCGGGCCAGGCAGCTCGGTGAGGTGCGCGTGCACACCGCCCACGGCGCCGAGGACGAAGCCGAGCTGATCAGACGAATCGACCGGGCCCGGGTGGCGATCAACATCCGGGCCCACGCTCGCTTCACCGAGCAGGTCTTCGCGGCGTGCCGGAATCTCAAGATGGTCTCGATCTGGGGGACGGGCACCGACAACATCGATCTGGCTGCGGCCGGCCGCCACGGTGTCACCGTGTGCAACACGCCGGCCGTCAACGCCCTCGCCGTCGCCGAGCACGCCCTGGCCCTCATGCTGGCGGTGGCCCGGCGGATCCCCAGGGTCGATCGGGAGGTCCGGGAGGGGCGGTGGCCGCGGGATCTCCTGACCCAGCTCCTGGGCAAGACGCTCGGGGTGTTCGGCACCGGAACCATCGGGGCCCGCGTCATCGAGCTCGGACGCGCCCTCAGCATGACGGTGCTGGCCTGGAGCCTGCACGGCGAGAAGGACCGCGTCGCCGCGCTCGGCGCACGCGCCGCCAGCAAGGAGGAGATCCTGCGCGAGGCCGACGTGATCTCGCTGCACCTGCGCCTCGTTCCCGAGACGCGCGCGTTCTTCACGCGCAAAGAGCTTGCCCTCATGAAGCGGAGCGCGATTCTGATCAACACCGCCCGCGGGGCGCTGGTGGAGCGCGATGCCCTGCTCGACGCGCTCAGCCAGGGCAAGATCGCCGGGGCCGGCCTCGACGTCTTCCACGACGAGCCCCTGCGGCCGGGCGACCCCATCCTCAAGCTGGACAACGTCGTGCTGTCCCCGCACAACGCGGGTCAGACGCCCGAGGTGATCCGAGGCGGTCTGCTCCGCGCGGTGGACAACATCGAGAACTTTCTTCAGGGACACCCCACCGACGTCGTCGTGGCCCCCGCCCGCTGACAGCGCATCCACCTTCAGGTGGTTGGGAGGTGGAGCGCTTGACAACGGACTGGGGCAACTACATCATCCCGCCACACGCCTGACCCTCACCCATAGGGGAGTAGAGGGGTCCGGTTCCCCGGCGTTCCACCGGCTGCCGTTGACCAGCATTCCTCGGCAGCCATCGTAGCGGAGGGTCCCGTCAGACGCAGCACGCGGGAGGAACACCCATGCGAGCCAGTCTCATCGCTGCCGCATTGCTGATCATCGCCTCCGGTGCCTACGCCCAGTCTCTGAACGTGCCCACTTATTCGGTGGGTGATAACTGGACAATAAAGACCGGCAATAGCACTCGCACGGTTAAGGTCCTCAAGGTCGGCGACGATGGGGCCATTGACATGCTTGCGCTCCTCCCCGGATGCCCGATCTGCATTTTTCAGCTCGACCGAACCCTCCGAATCTTGACGATCCTGGATGGGGCGGGGAAGCCTGCCGAGCCCACCCAGTTCACGTTCATACCGCTGGGAGCCCAGTGGCACTTCTACGACTTCCCCCTGGAACCCAAGAAGCATTGGGCTTTCAGCGCCGTCGGCTTCCTTCGCGGCCAGAGCGAGAACTACGAAGTCGATAACCGAGTGGACAGGATCGAAGATGTCAAGACCCAGGCCGGCACGTTCACGGCCTACCGCATCGTCCGTGAGTGGGTGCTGAAAGGGGGAAGAGCTCAGGTCCGCCACAGCGACTTCAGGTGGCAGACCACTACGTGGTTCGCTCCTGACGTGAAGTTCGCCGTCAAGACGACAACGACGAACCCGCGGGGCGAGAATTCGGAGCTGATCTCCTACAGCGTCAAATAGGGGGCGCGCTGGCGGCCTACCACTTGTGCCCCTTGTACCACTCGTAGATCTCCTCGCCGGTGGTGAGCCAGACGCCCTTGTGCTTGCGGATGTAGTCGTAGACGGCCTCGAAGTACTTGATGCGGTGAGGCACGCCGGAGATGTAGGGATGCACCGCGATGGCCATGACGCGCGGATTCCGAGCTCCTTCCGCGTACAGCCGGTCGAACTGGTCCCGGCAGCGCTGCAGCCACTCCGATGAGGCATGGTGCTGGACCACCATCATGGGAATGTCGTTGAGCTCCACCGTGTACGGCACCGACACCAACGGGCCCGCGGTCGTCCGGATCTCGTAGGGCTGGTCGTCGTTCACCCAGTCGGAGACGTACTCGATCCCCTCCCCGGCCAGCAGATCGAGGGTCTCCCACGTCTCGGTGAGGCCTGGGCCCAGCCAGCCCTTGGGCTTGCGTCCCGTGAACTTTTGCAAGATCTGGACGGCCTCGCGGATCGCCGCGCGCTGATCGGGAAGCAGGTGCATGGCCCCCTGCACCACGCCGTGGCCCATGAACTCCCAGCCGGCATCGAGCATCGCGCGGGCCACGGGCGCGTAGGCCTCGCACACGTGCGCGTTGATCGCCGTCGTAGCCCGGATCTTCCGCTTGCCGAGCGCCTCGAGGAACCGCCAGAACCCGACCCGCATCCCGTAGTCGTGCCAGGCCCAGTTCGGCACGTCGGGGACCACGGAGACTCCCTGGGGCGTGGTCAGGTACTGGCGGGGCATCGGCTTCTCGGGACTCCACTCCTCGACGTTGACGATGGTCCAGACGGCGATCCGGGCCCCTTTGGGGAGCTTCCAGGGGCGACGGCCGGCGATGGGAGAGTAGTCGAAGCGCTCGGACGGCAGCTTCACGGGCCCCTCCTTGGCGCGGCTTTTCCGGCGACGGGGTCGAACGCGCCTATAGTACAATCCCGACCCGTGACTCCGCCCCCTGGCATCGATATCCACTCCCACTTCTACCCCGAGGGCTATCTCCGGCTGATCGAGCAGGAAGGCGCCGCGTCCGGCGCCCGGATCGATCGCGGCCGCGGCGATGGCCCGGCGATCGTCCTTCCCGGGGCGACCACGCCGCCGCTATCGGCCGCCTACTGGGACCTCGATCTCCGCATCAAGGCGATGAATCGAACGGGCATCGCCGTGCAGGCGCTGTCGCTGACGAGCCCGATGACCTACTTCGCCAGCCCGAGCCTGGGCCGGCGGCTGGCCCAGGCCTTCAACGACGCCCTCGGGCAAGCGCACACCGCGTATCCCGACCGGTTCGTGGGCTGCGCCACCCTGCCGATGCAGGATCCCACGGCGGCGGTGGCCGAGCTCGAGCGCGCCGCGCGGCTGCCTGGTGTCCGCGCCGTCTATCTGGGAACCAACGTGGCCGGGCGAGAGCTCTCCGACCAGGCCTTCTCGCCAGTATTCGAGCGCTGCCAGGAGTACGAGCTGCCCGTCCTGCTGCACCCGCTCAACGTCGTGGGGAGCGCTAGGCTGGGCCCCTTTTATCTCAGCAATTTGCTGGGCAATCCATTCGATACTGCTGTAGCAGCAGCCCATCTCGTCCTGGGCGGGGTGATGGACAAGTTCCCTCGCCTTCAAGTCTGTCTGCCCCACGCGGGCGGCGCCCTGCCCTACCTCTTCGGTCGGCTGCAGCACGGTCAGCGCGTGCGGGCCGAGGCCAGGGACCGCGCCCGACGTCCGTTCGGCGCCTATCTGCGTCGGTTCACCTACGACACCATCAGCCATTCGCCGGAGGCCCTGCGCTACCTCATCGGCCTGGTCGGAGCCGACCGCGTCATGATCGGGAGCGACTTCTGCTTCGACATGGGCTACGAGCGGCCGCGCGACATCGTCACCAAGCGGCTGGGGCTCAAGGCCGCCGACCAGGCGCGGATCCTGCGCGGTACCGCCGCCCGGCTGCTGGGACTGGGGCCAGGGTGAAGATCCGCGCGAACGGCTCCGGGATCAGCCTGCTGGCGTTTCTCGTCGCGCCGGGCTAGGGTCCGGGGCCGTGGATTTCTGGCTCTCTCAGGTCTTCAACGGCGTTTCCTACGGCGCGCTGCTGTTCCTGCTGGCCGGCGGGCTCTCCCTCATCTTCGGCATGATGCGCATCGTCAACATGACCCACGGCTCTTACTATCTGCTCGGCGGCTACGTCGCCCTGACCACGATCTGGCGCACCGGCTCCTACACGCTGGCCATCCTGGCCGCCGCCCTGGTGATCGCGCTGATCGGCATCGCCGAGTGGAACGCGTTCCTCAAGCGCCTGAGCGGCCAGGAGCTGGGTCAGGTCCTCACCACGATGGGCTTCGCCCTGATCTTCCAGGACCTGGGCCTCGTCATCTGGGGCGGCGATCCCTACACGATCCCGACGCCCAAGCTCTTTTCCGGGGCCTTTCAGGTCGGCACGCTCTTCTTCCCCGTCTACCGGGTCTTCATCATCGGTGTCGCGGCGGTCATCGCCGTCATCCTCTGGCTGGTGCTGGAGCGGACGCGGATCGGCGCCATGATGCGGGCCACGGTGGACGATGCCGAGATGGCCCGGGGGGTCGGCATCAACGTCTTCCGCATCTCGATGTGCGTCTTCGCGCTGGGGGCCACGCTGGCCGCGCTGGCCGGGGTGGTGGCGGGGGGCTTCGTCGGCGTGTACCCCGGCGCCGACTTCGAGATCCTGCCCTACGCCTTCGTCGTCGTGATCGTGGGAGGCATGGGGAGCCTCAAGGGCGCTCTGATCGGCAGCCTCATGGTGGGCCTCCTCGACAACTTCGGCAAGGCCCTCTTCCCGGAGCTCTCCTACTTCACGCTCTTTGCACCGATGGCCGCCATCCTGGCCGTGCGGCCTACGGGCCTCTTCGGACGCGCCTGATGACCACGACCGGGCGGAGCGGGCAGGCCGTGGCGGTTGGCCTCGTGCTGCTCGCCCTGCTGGTGGTGCCGCCCTATCTGTCCTCGTTCATGCTCTCGCTGCTGACCCAGGCCATCATTTACTCGATCCTGGCCATGAGCCTCGATCTGATCCTCGGCTACACGGGCCTGGCCTCCCTCGGCCACGCCGCCTACTTCGGCCTGGGCGCGTACGCGGTAGGAATCCTCGCCACACAGTACGGGGCCGGCTTCTGGATCACGCTGACGGTCGGCATCCTCCTGGCCGTCGCCGTCGCCGCCGTGTTCGGCCTCGTGGCCCTGCGCGCCACCGGCGTCTATTTCCTGATGATCACCCTCGCGCTGGGAATGGTGGTCTGGGGCCTGGCTCATCGCTGGGTGTCGATGACCTCGGGCGACAACGGGATCTCGAGTGTTCCCCGCCCCGACCTCGGGCTGCCGTGGTCGTTCGCCGACTCCGTCCCCTTCTACTACCTGGCCCTGATCGGCCTCCTCCTGGCCTTCGCCTTCCTGCGCATCCTCGTCCGCTCGCCCTTCGGCCACACGCTGATCGGCATCCGCGAGAGCGAGACGCGCATGCGGACGCTGGGCTACCACGTGTGGCTGCACAAGTACATCGGCTTTCTCGTCGCCGGCGGCGTGGCCGGCTTCGGCGGCACGCTGTGGGCCCACTACAACGGTTTCGTGAGCCCGGCCGATCTCGAGCTGGCCACCTCGGTCGAGGCCCTGCTCATGGTGGCGCTGGGCGGCCGCGGCACCCTGTTCGGTCCCGCGCTCGGCGCCGGGATCATCGTCCTGCTCAAGAATCTCGTCTCGGTGTACACGCACCGCTGGCTGCTGATCCTGGGCGCCGTCTACATCGGCACGATCGTCTACGCACCGGAGGGCATCGTGGGCGCCGTCCGGCAATTGCGCGCTATCCGGCCCTGGCGGACGAAAGGAGACAAAGCATGGGCAAGAGGTTGAGCGTGTCGCTCCTGGCCGTGATCCTCGTTGTGGCCATGGTGGGCGTCGGCCCCACGTCGGCCCAGAAGGGGCCGATCAAGATCGGCTTCCTGGCGCCGATGACGGGCGGGGCCGCCCAGATCGGCAAGGATATGGTCAACGGCCTCACGATGTGGCTGGACGAGAACAACCACCAGATGGCCGGCCGCAAGGTCGAGGTGATCGTGGAGGACACCCAGGGCCAGCCCAACATCGCATTGACGAAGCTCCAGAAGCTCGTCGAGAACGACCGTGTGCAGGTGCTGGCCGGCGGCCTCTTCGCCCACGTCGGCTACGCGCTGGCGCCGAAGGTAGATCAGCTCAAGATCCCGATGCTCTACCCGGTCATGGCTCCCGACGACCTCACCCAGCGCAAGCCCGTGAAGTGGGTGGTGCGCACCGGCTGGACGTCCAGCCAGCCCAACCATCCGTTCGGCGAGTACGTAGCCAAGACCCTCGGCTACAAGAGAGTCGTGACCATCGCCATCGACTACGCCTTCGGCTGGGAGCAGGTTGGCGGCTTCCAGAAGACCTTCGAGGAGAGCGGCGGCCAGGTGATCCAGAAGCTGTGGGCCCCGCTCAACACGACCGACTTCGCGCCCTACCTGAGCCAGATCCGCCGGGACGCCGACGCCGTCTTCGCCCTGATGGTGTCGATCTCCGCGCTCCGCTTCCCCAAGCAGTATGAGGACGCCGGGCTCAAGGCCAGGCTGCCGCTACTCGGCGGTGGGACCACGTTCGACGAGTTCGTCCTGCCCTCGCTCGGCGACGAGTCCATCGGGGGTATCAGTGCGCTGATCTATAGCGCGGCCATCGACACGCCGGTCAACAAGCGATTCGTCGCCGAATACCGCAAGAAGTACGGTAAGGTGCCATCGTACTACTCGGAGGTCTGCTACACGAGCGGTCGCTGGATCAACGAGGCGGCCAAGGCCGTCGGTGGCGATGTGGAGGACCGCGACCGCTTCCTGGCCTCGCTACGCAAGGTCGAGATTCCCGACGCGCCGCGCGGCCCTGTCAAGCTCGACGCCCACGGCAACCCCATCCAGAACATCTACATCCGCAAGGTCGAGAAGAAGGGCGGGGAGCTGTGGAACACCGTGATCCAGGTCTACCCGAACGTCTCCCAGTTCTGGAAGTACAAGCCGGCCGAGTTCCTCAAACAGCCCGTGTACGACCGCAACTTCCCGCCCTGCAAGTTCTGCTAGCGGGATGATCCAGCCCGTCGCCGCGTTGAGCCTCGCGAACGTCTCCAAGGCGTTCGGGGGGCTCCGCGCGGTGGACGGCGTCAGCCTCAGCGTCCAGGCAGGCGAGCGTCGCGCCATCATCGGCCCCAACGGGGCCGGCAAGACCACGCTGTTCAGCCTCATCAGCGGTGAGCAGCCGCTCAGCGGCGGCGCCATTGTCCTGTTCGGGCGCGACGTCAGCCGCCTGCCGCCCCATCGGCGGGCGGCCCTGGGCCTGGCCCGCACCTACCAGATCACGAATCTCTTCCCCCGCCTCACCGTGCTCGAGAACTGCCTGCTGGCGGCGCAGGGGCTCAAGCCCATGAAGTTTCACCTTCACCGCTCTCTCGCGCGCTACCCGGCCCTCTTCGCGCGGGCCCAGGCCGTGCTGGAAGCGGTCGGCCTGGCCGGCCAGGCCGTCGAGGTGGTCCGCAACCTGTCCCACGGCGAGCAGCGCCAGCTGGAGATCGCCCTGGCCCTGGCCGGGGAGCCGAGACTCTTGCTGCTGGACGAGCCCACCGCCGGCCTGTCCCCCGCCGAGTCGCAGATGATGACCGCGCTGCTCAAGAAGCTCGACCCGGCCATCACCCTGCTCGTCATCGAGCACGATATGGACGTGGCCTTCGCGCTCACCGACCGGATCACCGTGCTCCACTACGGCCGGGTCGTCGCCGACGGCCTCTCCCACCAGGTGCAGCGGGACCCGCTGGTACAGGAGATCTATCTGGGAGCGGCCCCGGCATGAAGGCCATGGTGCTGCGCGAGCTCGGGGGCCGGCTGCAGCTCGCCGACGTCCCCGTTCCCAAGATCGGCCCCAGCGACGTGCTGCTGCGCGTGCGGGCTACCGGCGTCGGGCTGACCGTGGTCATCATGCTGGGCGTCCCCGGGCGCGTGACGTCGTTCCCGAGGATTCCCGGCCACGAGGTGGCCGGCGAGGTCGTCGAGGTCGGCTCGGAGGTGACCACGGTGAGGCCGGGCGAGCGGGTCACCTGCCACTTCTACCTGACCTGCCACGCCTGCGCCTACTGCCGCAGCGGGCGCGAGACGCTGTGCACGGCGTTCCGCGGCAACGTGGGGATGGCGTGCGACGGCGGCTACGCCGAGTATATG
>JBOHPM010000039.1:0-12064 GCA_050731715.1 Candidatus Rokuibacteriota bacterium | reverse complement strand
TGATCGTCAGCTCGCTGGGCGCGCCGACCAGGGGGTGCCGGGGCGACGAGCTCCAGACCAGCAGGCTCAAGGTCAGCACGTAGGGCGCGGCGTTGAGCAGATAGTAGTGCGCGGTGATCCCCACCGACTGCAGCGCGGGCCCCAGCGCCGTGGCGCCACCGAACAGCAGCGAGACCCAGAAGCAGTGCACGGGGTGCCAGCGCGCGAAGATGACGAGGGCGATCGCCATGAGCCCCTGGCCGCTCGAGAGCCCCTCGTTCCACGTCCCCGGATAGTAGAGGGACAGGAACGACCCGCCCACCCCGGCCAGGAAGCCGCCGGCCGTCGTACTGAGCGCGCGGACCCCGCGCACGGAGTAGCCGAGGGCCCGCGCGGCATCGGCATTGTCGCCCACGGTGCGGACGACCAGGCCCCAGCGCGTGTTGAAGAGCGCCCAGGCGAGCAGCGGCGCCAGCACGGCGCCGGCCACGAACAGCGCGTTGATCTCGAGTGCCGCTCGTACCGGGGGCGACGTGCTCCAGCCGCCCAGCTCCAGATGGGGCAAGCGGGGCGCCACCGGCTGGATGAACGGCTTGCCCAGGTAGAAGGCCAGGCCGGTGCCGAGCAGGAAGAGCGCGATGCCGACCGCGATGTCGTTCACGCGGGGCAGGGAGCACACTAGGCCGTGGACGAGGCCGAGCACGGCCCCGGCGATCCCGGCCACGAGCACCCCCAGCCACGGCGAGCCGCTCAGGTAGGCGATGCCGTAGCCGCTCATCGCGCCGAGGACCAGCGTGCCCTCCAGGCCGAGATTCACGCGGCCGCTCCGCTCGGTCAGCGCCTCCCCCAGGCTCACGAAGAGGTAGGGCACGGAGACCCGCGCGGCCCCGCCGACCACCGCGATCACCACGCCCCACCAGCCCAGCTCCATCGCGCCGTCCCCGCTCAGGCCGTCCGGGGCCGGAAGATGCGGAAGCGCCCGGACAGCGTGTTGGCCGCCAGCACCGCGACGAAGAGGAGGCCCTGAAGCACGAGCGTGGCCGCGTCGGGCAGGCCGAAGCGGCGCTGGAGCAGGCCGCCGCTGGCCGAGATTCCCCCGAGGAGGATCGCCACGGCGGTGACCGCCAGCGGGTTCTGCCGGGCGAGGAACGCGACCAGGATGCCCGTGTAGCCGTAGCCGACGGCGAGCGAGGCGCTGGCGAACCCGTGGACGGCGATGATCTCGATGGCCCCGGCCAGCCCGGCGGCCGCGCCGCCCAGGATCGACGTCACGAGGATCAGCCGGCCGATCGGCAGCCCCGCCATGCGGGCGGCCCGCACGTTGCCGCCCAGGATATCGACGGCGAAGCCGAACGTGGTGTGCCGCATGAGGACCCAGGCGAGCAGGCAGGCCACGACGCCGAAGCCCAGCCCCCAGTGGATCGAGGTGCCGGGCAGCGCGCCGATCATGAACCCCTCGCCGATGGGCCAGCTGGCCGGCTTGAGCACCTGGTCGAAGTCACGGATGGGGCCGGTGACGAGATGGTTCATGATGGCGATGGCGATGTAGTTCAGGAGCAGGGTGGAGATCGTCTCGTTCACGCCACGCCAGTGGCGCAGCGCGCCGGCGGTGCCGATCCAGAGACCACCGCCGAGCGCGCCGGCGGCGCACATAGCGACGATGGCGACGAGCGCAGGGGCGCCGGCCAGGCCCACCCCGGCCAGCACGGTGGCGACCCCGCCGATGACCAGGGCGCCCTCGCCGCCGATCATGAGCAGCCCCGCCCGGGCCGGCAGCGCCGTGCAGAGCGCCGTGAGCATGAGCGGCGCCGCCTGGGTGAGGGTGTGCTCGATGGAGAACCACGTGCCGAAGGCGCCCTGGAAGAGCGTGGCGTAGACGTCGAGCGGGCTGAGGCCCCGCAGCGCCACGAAGACGCCGAACAGGGCGAGGCTGCTGACCAGGGCGGCCGCGGAGATGGCCGCCGTCTCCGCCCACGCGCCGATCCGCACCGTTACTTCTTCAGGCCGGTCTTGCCGATCGCGCCCTCGACGAGGAAGTTGACGGCGAGCTTGAACTTGTTGTCGTCGTTGGCGATGACCTGTCCGTCCTTGAGGACGACGTTGCCCTCGTTGTCCTTGAGCGGGCCCTTGTAGAGCTTCAGGGTGTCGTCGACGAACCCCTGGCGCAGCTTCTCGACCTTCGCCCGGACCTCCGGCGTGACCGCCCGCCCGTAGGGGCTGATGGCGACCATCTCCTGCCGGAAGCCTCCGCGCAGGAGGTTGGGATACTTGCCGCCGGTCTGCCAGGCCTTGACGAACTGCGCGCCGGCCGCCCAGTCCCACTCGGCGCCGGTGAGGAATCCCTTGGGGGCCAGCTCGGACAGGTCGGTGTGGTAGCCGCAGCTCATGATGCCCCGCCGCTCGGCGTTCTCGATCACGACCTTGGCGCTGTCGACGTTGGCCACGATGACGTCGACGCCCTGATCGATCAGGCTGTTCGTGACCTCGGCCTCGCGCACCGGGTTGTTCCAGTCGCCGGTGATGACCACCTGGCAGGTGATGGCGGGGTTCACCGACCGGGCGCCCAGGATGAAGCCGTTGGCGTTGTTGAAGATGAAGTAGAGGGGCTTGGAGCCGATGAAGCCGAGCTTGCGGGTCTTGGTCAGGTGGCCGGCGGCCACGCCGCAGAGATAGTGCGGCTCCTCCATGTAGCCCCGATAGCCGATGGTGTTCTTGGGGTCGCCGTCCTTCCACAGAGCCCCGATGTGGGTGAAGAGCACGTCGGGATGCTTGCGGGCCAGCTTGACGACGGTGGGCCAGTAGCCGAACGAGGTGGCGAAGATGACGCCGGCGCCGTCCTGCCGGATCATGCTTTCCATGACCTTCTCGGCCTCGACCGTCTCCGGCACGTTCTCCTGCTCGATCAGCTTGACGCCCTCGAGCCGGGCGATCTTCTTCGCCGCCACCGCGTGCGACTGGTTCCAGCCGTAGTCGTTGCGGGGGCCGACGTAGATGAAGCCCACCGTCACCGGCTTGGCCGCGGCCGCGGCGAGCCGGGGCCGCAGACCGGCGAGGCCGGCGGCGGCCAGGGTGGCAGCGGAACCCTCGAGCAGCTGACGGCGAGTGAACGTGGCATCCGACATGACTCTCCTCCTGTCTGGGGGCACCTACAATAAACGAAATCGCCGGTCAGGTGGCGGCCGGGGTCAGTGACCGATACCCATCACCACGAGCCCGGCAAGGATGACCAGGGCGCCGACCAGTCGCGGTCCCGAGTGGCCCTCGCCCAGAACCAGCCAGCCCAGGAGCGCCGCCAGCGGGATGCTCACTTCCCGCGCGGCGACGACATACGCCACCGGGGCTTTCGTCATGGCCAGGAGCACGCCGAGGTAGGCGGCGATCATCAGCACGCCGACGGCCAGGGTCCGCGCCCACGGCAGATCGCGGCGCAGCAGCCACGAGCGCTGGCCCCGGAGTGCCAGGGCCAGGTGGATGAGCATCACGTTGATCACGAACACGAGGAAGGCGTAGAGCGGAACCGGGACGAGCGTCACCCCCGCCTTGTTGACCAGCGAATAGCCGGCGGTCATGAGTCCCGTGAAGACGGCGAGGGCGAGCGCGCGACGGCCCGTGTGCCCGGGCTGGCCGGTGACGGCGCCGAGGTGGCTCACCCAGATGCCGGCCACGACCAGGATGATGCCGGCAGCGCCTGGACGCGACAGATTCTCGCCGAGCAGCGCCACGGCGAGCGGGCCCACCACGAGCGGCGCCGTCCCCCGGGCCACCGGGTAGACGAGCGAGAGGTCACCGGCTCCGTAGGCGGCGGTGAGGGCGAACACGTAGGCGGTCTCGAACAGCGCGGACAGCACGATGAGCACCCAGGCGGTCGGAGACACCGTGGCCAGCGGGTAGAAGAAGAGCACCGGCGCAGCCATCAGGACCCCGACGGCCAGGGCGCCTGACTGCACGTGCAGGCGGCGGGGCTCGGTCTTGAGCAGCAGGTTCCAGGTGGCGTGACAGAGGGCGGCGATCAGCACGATCCCCAGCGCGTCGAGCGGCATCGGGTGAGTCTATCGCTCTCGGAGGCTCACGCGCCAGGCGTGCACTGCAGCACGACGGGATGGATCTCACGCCGCCCCAAATGCCTGCGGACTTATGCCGCATCAAGCCTGGAGGTTTTGGCCCCATCACCCCCGCGCCTGGCGGCGCTCTTCCAGCTCCTCCAGGGTGCGCGGCCAGTCCGCACGCAGTAGCCGCGACAGGGCACGGTCGGCCAGCAGGCGGCCGCCGGTCTGGCAGGTCGCGCAGTAGTTGGTCTCGTTCTCGGCATAGACGATTCGCTGGACGGCGGCAGCGCACACCGGGCACGGCTGGCCGTAGCGCCCGTGCACGGCCATGCCCTCACGGAATGCGGTGACGCCTTCGGGGAAGTGCTCGGACGTGTCCCGGGACAGCCGCTCGCTCCACTCGTGCAGCACGGCTCGCGTGGCCTCGAACAGGCGCGCGATCCCCTCGTCGCTGAGCTGGCTGGTGAGCGCGACCGGCGAGAGCCGCGCCCGGTGCAGGATCTCGTCCGAGTAGGCGTTACCGATCCCGCCGAAGAGCCGGGGGTCGGTCAGCGCGCGCTTGAGGGTGTGGCGCTCGCTGACGAGCGCAGCCCGGAACGCTGCCAGATCGGCCTCCAGTACCTCGAGGCCGCCCGGGTTGTAGCCGGCGAGCGCGGCCTCGCCGCGCACCATGTAGAGCCCGGCGCGCCGCTTGCTGCCGGCCTCGGTCAGGATCAGCGTGCCGGTCGAGAAGTCGAGCGCGGCCAGCCCTATCCTGCCCGGCGCCCGGGCGCCCGCCGCTTTCCAGTGCAGGCGGCCGGCGATCATCAGATGGAGCACGACGAAGCGCTCGTCCTCGAGGGCGAACACGATCCGCTTGCCCAGGCGCCGGAGGCCGAGCACCCGCCGGCCCACGACCTCGCTGATCGGCGGCTCGACCGAGCGGAGCACGAAGGGATGGAGAAGGCGGATCCCTTCCAGCGCGGCACCGACAACGCGGGACCGGAGCGCCTCGATGTAAGCGACGACGTCGGGCAGCTCAGGCATTAGGATGACGGGCATGGGCCACATGACCGCGCCCTTCGACACCTATCGCGACGTGGTGCGTCCGGAGTGGATCGATCACAACCAGCACATGAACATGGGGTACTACCTGGTGGTCTTCGATCTCGCTACCGACGCCTTCCTGGCCTGGGTCGGGCTCGACGCCGCGCACCGCCGTGACCACCGGGTCACCACGTTCTGCGTGGAGGCTCATATCACCTACCACCGCGAAGTCCGGGCGGGCGTGCCCCTGCGCTTCACGACGGTGCTGCTGGCCCACGATGACAAGCGCATCCATTACGTCCACGAGATGTTCCATGCGACGGAAGGGTATCTGGCGGCCACCAACGAGCTGCTGTCGCTCCACGTGAGCGGCGAGACGCGGCGAGGCGCCCCCATGGCTCCCGAGATCCTGGCGCGCCTGGGCGAGATCCAGCGGTTTCACGACGCGGTACCCCGTCCGCCCCAGGTCGGCCGCGTCATCGGGCTCGCCAACCGCCCGCGCTGACAAGACCGCCTATGCGCTGACGGCCCCGTCGCGACGATAGTGATCGGCGAGGACGTCGGCCACGCACGCCGTCACCCGGACGCCCATCTTCAGATCGACGAACTCGTTTGGGCCGTGCGCGTTGGAGCCGGGCCCCATGACGCCGGTGATGAGGAACTGGGCCTGCGGGAAGCGCTCGCCCAGCATGCTCATGAATGGGATCGATCCGCCGATACCCTGGAAGACCGGGGGCTTGCCGAAGTGCGCCTGGGACGCGCGCTGCATGGAGGCCAGCAGCCAGTCCGCGCTGGCTGGCGCGTTCCAGCCGCCACTGGGGGCGGCCGGGGTGTACATCACCCGGGCCCCGGAAGGGGGATCGGCCTCGAGTATTTCCTTGAGGCGCCGCGCCGCCTGGGCGACGTCGAGGGTGGGCGGCACCCGCAACGAGAGCTTCAGGGCCGTCCGCGGACGAAGGACGTTACCGGCGTCCTCGAGCGCAGGCAGCCCGGCCGCCCCGATGACTTCCAGTACCGGGCGCCAGGTGTTGTTCAGCTCGAGCTCGACCGGATCCTCGTGCACGGGCCGCACCCCCGGCAGTAATGGATACCTGCCGACCACCTCCGCTCCCAGCACGGCAGCCGCCGCGCGCGCCTCGGCCAGCCGCGCCGGCGGGATGGCGACGTGGAACTCGCGCGGGCGGATCTCGCCGGTGCGCTCGTCCTCCAGACGAGAGAGCAGCGCCCGGGCGACCCGGAAGCTCGAGGGCACGATGCCCCCGGCGCCCCCGGAGTGCACGCCCTCGCCGAGCACCTCCACCGTCAGCGTGCCGTTGACCAGGCCGCGCAGCGAGGTCGTGGCCCAGAAGCGCTCGTAGTCGCCGCAGCCGGAGTCCAGGCAGATCACCAGGCTCGGCGTGCCGATGCGCTTGGCCAGCGCCTCGACGTAGTGCGGCAGGTCGTAGCTGCCGCTCTCCTCGCAGGCCTCGATGAGCACGAGGCAGCGCCGGTGCGGTCGTCCCTGGGCCTGCAGGGCCTCGACAGCCGTCAGCGCGGCGAAGGCGGCGTAGCCGTCGTCGCCGGCGCCGCGGCCGTACAGCCGATCGCCGCGGCGCACGGGCGTCCACGGGCCGAGGCCGTCGGCCCAGCCCGTCATCTCCGGCTGCTTGTCGCAGTGGCCGTAGAGCAGCACGGTGTCCGTGCCGTCGCCGGGAATCTCCATGAGGAGCACCGGCGTGCGGCCCTCGAGCCGGGCGACCTCGATCTGCAGGCCTTCGAGCGGCCGGGACCGGGCCCAGGCCTGGATGTGCGCCACCGCGCGCTCGATGTGGCCGTGCTCGCGCCACTGAGGATCGAAGGCCGGTGACTTCGCCGGAATCCTCACGTACTCCGTGAGGGCAGGGACGATGTGCTCATCCCAGGTTCGCTGGATGAACGGCAGGGTAGTCATGGCGTGGATGGTAGCATCAGCTCGGCCGGCGCAGCAGCGGGAGCAGATAGGGCCAGAGCCGGTCGGCGATGATCTGGTAGCCGGCGGCATTCGGGTGAAGCCCGTCGGCCTGCAGGAAGCGGGGCTCGGCCGCCACGCCGTCGAGCAAGAAGGGCATCAAGGCCACGCCCGTCCGCCGGGCGACCTCCGGGTACACCGCGGCGAACTCCCGCGTGTACTGTGCCCCGTAGTTGGGCGGCATCCGCATCCCGGCGAGGAGCACGCGGGCGCCGGACACCTGCAGTCGCGCGATGATGGCCTCGAGGTTGTCGCGCATGAGGGCGGGGCTTTGCCCACGCAGCCCGTCGTTGGCGCCCAGCGCGACCACGACGATGACGGGCTTGCTCTTGAGCACCCAGTCCACCCGCCGCAGGCCGCCGGCGGTCGTATCGCCGCTCACGCCGGCATTGACCACGCGGTAGTCGTAGCCCTCACGCCGCAGCCGGGCCTCGAGGAGCGCGGGAAAGGCTTCGTCGGCGGCCACGCCAAGACCGGCGGTGAGACTGTCGCCGAGCACGGCGATCACTCCAGCGCCGGAAGCGGACGCCGGCGACATCACGCCGAACGCGGCCAGCCCGAGCGCGGCGGCGAGCAGACGCCTCACACGCGCAGTGTATTATGGATAACCCGATGATTCAGGTTCGCGATCTCGTCATGCGTCTGCCCAGCGGCGGTCGGTCGCTCACCATCCTCGATGCCGTGACCTTCGACGTGACGGCCGGGGAAGTGTGTGCGATCACCGGCCCGTCGGGCAGCGGAAAATCGACCCTGGTCGGCCTCCTGGCCGGGCTGGATCGTCCGACGGCCGGCTCGATCGTCGTCGCCGGGGTCGAGCTCGGCCGGCTCGGCGAAGACGCCCTCGCGCGCTTCCGGCGCGAGACCCTGGGCTACGTGTTCCAGTCCTTCCACCTGATCCCCGCGCTGACCGCCGCCGAGAACGTGGCCGTGCCGCTGGAGATCGCCGGGGTGGGGGACGCTTCGGCGCGAGCCCGTGAGCTCCTCGCCGAGGTCGGGCTGGCCGATCGCGGACATCACTATCCCATTCAGCTCTCGGGGGGCGAGCAGCAGCGTGTGGCGCTGGCCCGGGCCGTGGCGCTGCGGCCGAAGCTGCTGCTGGCCGACGAGCCCACCGGGAATCTGGACTCGGCCACCGGCGCCCAGATCATCGAGCTGCTGCTGGCCTTGAATCGCGAGCGCGGGTCCACCCTGGTGCTGGTGACGCACGACGAGGCCCTGGCCCGCCACGCCGCCCGGGTGATCAGGCTCCGCGACGGTCGCATCGTGAACGGACACCCGTGACGCCTGGCTTCGCGCTCCGGATGGCCGGGCGCCAGATGCGTGGCGCCTGGCGTCACTTCCTCACGTTCTTTGTGTGCCTCGCCCTGGGCGTGGCGGCCCTCGTCTCGGTCGGCACGCTGGCAGCCAGCCTGGACGGCGCCGTCGCGCGCGAGGCCAAGGCGCTCACCGGCGGCGACCTCGAGCTGCGCTCGGCCCGTCCCCTCGACGCCCAGGCCGAGGGTGCGCTCGCCCGGCTCCGCGCCGAAGGCGCCCGGACCACGGGGGTGCGCGAGCTGGCGGCCATGGCCCGGAACGCGGCGACCGGCGCGACGCTGCTTGTCGAGCTCAAGGCCGTGGAGGCCGCCTACCCCCTTTACGGGCGCGTCGAGGTCGCGCCGGCTCGCGCCGGGACGGCCCTCGTGGCGGGCGCCACGGCGCTCGTCGAGCGGCCGCTGCTCGATCGGCTCGGCCTCGCGGTGGGCGACGAGCTCCGGCTCGGCGCCACGCCCTTCACGATCACCGGGGTGATCGAGCGCGAGCCCGACCGGGCCGCGAGCTTCGTGACGCTCGGCCCGCGGGTGATGATCGACGCCGGCGCGCTGGAGCCCACCGGACTCATCGGCTACGGCAGCCGCGTGCGCTACCGCACCCTCGTGCGGCTTGCCGTGGGCGCCTCGGCCCGGGCCGCCCACGAAGCGCTCGAGCGCGCCATAGCTGATCCCTCGGTCCGCATCACGGCGTTCGACGAGGCCCGGCCCGGGCTGCGCCGCTTCTTCTCCCAGCTCACCACGTACCTCGGCCTGGTCGGCCTGGCCAGCCTCTTCGTGGGCGGCATCGGTGTCGGGTCGTCCGTGGCCATGTTCGTGCGGCGCCAGCTCTCTACCATCGCCGTGCTCAAGTGCCTGGGCGCCGAAGCCCGCGCGCTGCTCGCCGCCTACCTCGTGCAGGTCCAGGCCCTGGCCGTGGTCGGAAGCCTCGCCGGCGCCGGGCTCGGCGTCCTGGTCCAGCCGGCGCTGGTCCGGGCCGTCCAGCCGTTCGCCCCCATCGCGCTGGAGCCGTCGTGGGATCTCTGGACGCTGGTGCGAGGCCTCCTCATGGGCACGCTGACTGCCCTCCTCTGCGCCGTCTGGCCGCTGCTCGCGGTGCGGGCGGTGCCGCCGTCGCTCATCCTGCGCCGGGATGTGGAGGCGGCGGCGTGGCGGGCCCCACGGCCATGGGCGGCGGCGCTGCCGATCGTGGCCGGGCTCGCCGCGCTCGCCTTCTGGCAGGCCGGCTCGCTCAAGCTCGGCGCGATCTTCGTGGGCGCCGCACTGGTCGCGCTGGGCGTGCTGGCGGCGCTCTCGCGGGCGCTGATCCTCCTCGTCCGCACCGTGCCGCCGGGAGGTGGGCTGGCCTGGCGGCAGGGCCTGGCCGGGCTCCGCCGGCCTGGTGGGCACGCGATGCGGGTGGTGGTCGCGCTGGGCACGGCCGTCATGCTGCTCGTGGCCATCGCGCTGGTCGAGGCGAATTTCAGCCGCCAGATCGCCTTCGAGCGCAAGCACGAGGCGCCGTCGTTCTTCTTCGTCGACGTGCAGGGCGACCAGCGCGAGGCGTTCGCGGGCCTCGTCACGAGCGCCAGCGGCGGCGTCGCCCCGGCCCTGACCCCGGTGGTCCGGGCGCGGCTCGCCGCGATCGACGGCGTGCCGCTCAGCCGTGAGATCGTCGAGGCGAAGAAAGCAGCGGCGCCCGACAAGACCTGGTACTTCACCCGCGAGTACGTGCTGACCTTCGCCGCCGAGCCCCCGGCGGGCACGGCGATCACCCGGGGGCGCTGGTGGACGTCGGCGGAGGCCGGGCAGCGGCCGCGGGTGTCCCTGGAGGATGAAGCCGCCCGGAGCCTCGGGGTCGAGGTCGGCGACACCCTCGTGTTCGACGTGCAAGGGGTGAGGGTCGAGGTGGAGGTGATGAGCCTCCGGCGCGTCGACTGGCAGAGCCTGGCGGCGAACTTCTTCGCCATCCTCTCCCCGGGCGCGCTCGAGGGTGCCCCGCTGACCTACGTGGCCACGGCCCGCGTCCCGGCCGCGGTCGAGAGCGAGCTGCAAGACCGGATCGTCGCGACGTTCCCGAACGTCACCGCGATCCCCGTGCGGGCGGTGCTGGAACGGGTGGCCGCCCTCTTCACCCAGATCGGCTTCGCCGTGCGACTGATGGCGCTGTTCAGCATCATGGCAGGGCTCACCGTCATCGCGTCCACGCTGGCGGCGACCCGCCACCAGCGGTTGTACGAGACGGTCATCCTCAAAACGCTCGGCGCCACCCGGGCGACCGTGGCCCGGGCCTTTGCGGTCGAGTACGCGTGCCTGGGCGCCGTCGCCGGGCTGGGCGGAGTGCTGCTCGCCGCCGCGCTCACCTGGGCGGTGCACCGCTTCGTGCTCGACGCGCAGTGGACGCTCGACGTGCTGCCGCTGGCCGCCGGCGCCGTGGCGGCCACGGCCGTGGCGCTCGCCGTGGGTGGATTGGCCACGCTGCGCCTGCTCGGGCGAGCCCCCCTGGCCGTGCTCCGCCAGGACTGACGCCCGACAGCGCCGGCTCGACGCGGGGGGTAGAATGCGCCGGTGGAGGCTTACCGGGCCATCGTCGACAAGCGGGACCAGCGGGCGTTCCTGGCCACGCCGGTGCCCGAGGCCGCGCTGCAGCGCATCCTCCAGGCCGGCCGCATGACGGGCAGCTCCAAGAACAGCGAACCCAATCGCTTCGTCGTCGTGCGGGACCGCGAGCGCCTGGCCGGGCTGGCCAAGCTCCTCGACATTCCGGCGACCATCGCGGTGAACCGTGTGATCGCCTTGGGGTACGTCGACCCGCAACGGGCGGCGGCACCGGCCACGGTCGCGCGCCGCCGCTTGCCGCTCACCGAGCTGGTCCACTGGGAGCGCTGGTGATGCCATTCGATTCCGCCGCCATCAAGGCGCTGACCTTCGACGTGTTCGGCACCGTCGTGGACTGGCGCGGCAGTCTCATCCGCGAGGGGCAGGAGCTGGCGCGCGCCAGGGGGCTCGGCGAGGTGGACTGGACCAAGTTCGCCGACGCCTGGCGGGGCCTCTACCAGCCCCAGCTCGATCGCGTGCGCACCGGAGCCGCGCCGTGGACGAAGCTCGACGACCTGCATCGGCAGAGCCTCGACCGGCTGCTCGGCGACTTCGGCATCAAGGGCCTCACCGAGGAGGAGACCGATGCGCTGAACCGGGCCTGGCACCGCCTCGACCCCTGGCCCGATACGGTGGCCGGCCTGACCCGTCTGAAGCGCCGATTCATCCTGGCCACGCTCTCCAACGGCAACGTCGCGCTCATCGTGAACATGGCCAAGCGCGCCGGCTTGCCCTGGGATGCGGTGCTCGGCGCCGAGGTGGCCCGCCACTACAAGCCGCAGCCCCCCGCGTACCTGATCACCGCCGAGATGCTCGGGCTCCGACCCGAGCAGTGCCTCATGGTGGCCGCCCACAACGGTGACCTCGGAGCGGCCAGCGCGCTGGGCTTTCGCACCGCCTTCGTCCACCGGCGTACCGAGCACGGGCCGGGCCAGACGACAGATCTGAGCCCCGCGCGTGCGTGGGACGTGGTGGCCGAGGACTTTCTCGACCTGGCGGCCAAGCTCGGCGCCTGAGGGCGTCATGACCGACGCCGGGCCGCCCTTCGCTCGCCGGGTTCCCCACGTCGAGATCGTCCACGGCGATCGTCGAGAGGACGACTACTTCTGGCTGCGTGGCAAGGACGATCCCGAGGTGCGGGC
>JBOHPM010000038.1:0-12066 GCA_050731715.1 Candidatus Rokuibacteriota bacterium | reverse complement strand
CAGGGCCCGATCGAACGCCGAGAGCGTCGGCCGGATCTGCACGTCGGTCTTCAGGCGGTCGTAGAGGGAGTCCGGGGTCTTGAGCCCGTTGCCGGTGATACACACCACGATCGATTGGTCGGGGGAGATCACGCCCGTCTCGAGCAGCTTCCGGGTGGCGGCGACGGTCACGCCGCCGGCCGTCTCCGTGAAGATGCCTTCGCTGCGGGCCAACAGCAGCATGCCCTCCACGATCTCCTCATCGGTGACGTGCTCGCCGTAGCCTCCGGATTCCTTCGTGGTGCGGTAGGCGTAGAACCCGTCGGCGGGGTTGCCGATGGCCAGCGACTTGGCGATCGTGTTGGGGCGCACCGGCTTGAGCACGTCGGTGTCGTTCTTGATCATCGTGACGATGGGCCCGCAGCCTTCGGCCTGCGCCGCGTGCATGCGGGTCCGCACCGGGCCGTCGACGAGACCCAGGGTCTTGAGCTCTTTGATGGCTTTCCAGATCTTCGTGATCAGCGAGCCCCCGGCGCAGGGAACGACGATGTGGTCGGGGGCGCGCCAGCCCAGCTGCTCGATGATCTCGAAGCCGTAGCTCTTGGAACCTTCCGCATAGTACGGGCGAAAGTTCACGTTGACGAAGGCCCACCGGTACTTGTCGGCGATCTCCGAGCACAGCCGGTTGACCTCGTCGTACGTGCCCTCCACGGCCACGAGCGTGGGATGGTAGATCAGCGTGGCCAAGACCTTGCCCTGCTCGAGATCGGCGGGGATGAAGATGTAGGACTTGAGCCGAGCCTCGGCGGCGTGGGCCGCCACGGAGTTGGCCAGGTTGCCGGTGGACGCGCAGGCCACGGTGTCGAAGCCGAACTCGGCGGCCTTGGTGACGGCTACCGCCACCACCCGGTCCTTGAACGACCAGGTCGGGTGACACACCGAATCGTTCTTCACCCAGATCTCCCGGCACCCCAGCTCATCGGCGAGGTTCCGGGCGCGAATCAACGGGGTGAAGCCAACGTGGTGGCCGACGGCCTCCGGGCCCTCGATCGGTAGCAGGTCGCGGTAACGCCACATGCTGGGCGGGCCGGCGGCGATGGACTGCCGGGTGATGACCCCTTTGAGCGCCTCGTAGTCGTAGTCGACCTCGAGGGGGCCGAAGCAGAACTCACAGACATGGATGGGTGCAGAGGGATAGCCGCGGCCGCACTCGCGGCACTTGAGGCCTTTCAACTTCTCCATGAGCGCGTCTCCATCGGTAGGGGAATTGAGCCCCGCATTGTGCTGCACCGACAGCAAGACATTTCGAACACTTAACAACGAACTTCGCACGAAGTCAATGCGGTAGCGGTACCCCGCAGGCCCGGCGCCTGCGGCTCAGCCGCTGAGCGCCGCGGCTCCGGCCTCGGCGCACTGCTGGTCCTCCTCGCCGGTGCCACCGCCGCAGCCGATGCCGCCGATCGTGCGGCCACCGCGGGTGATCGGGGCCCCGCCGAGCGTGGGCAGCACCTGGCCCTGGACGATGGTGGGCATGGCCTGCCAGAAGCCCCAGGCCTTCGCTCCCTGCGCGGCCATGTCGGCGGTTGAACGCCGGAAGGCCGCCGCCGCCACGGCCTTGGCCCGCGACGTCTCCGGGGTGAAGAACCCGGTCCCGTCGCCGCGGGCGCTCAAGACCAGACGGCCGGCCTCGTCGACGACGGTCACCGTCATGGGCGTTCCCAGCGCCTTGGCTTTGGCCTGGGCCGTCCGCACCGCTCGCTCCGCCATCTCCAGCGTCAGGTCGATCATGGTGGCTACCTCGTCAATCAGGCTCGATGGTATGGGTGAACAGCCCGCTTCCGTGCTCGTCCAGGATGCGAACCGTCAAGCGTGCGCCCTCGATGCGGATCTCACCGAAGTTATTCAGCCCTCCCCGCGCGAACAGGGAGCGTGGATTCAGGGCCGCGTCGAGCGGGCGCGGTCGTCCGTGCGAGGCGGCCAGGGGTCCGGCGATGAACTCGTGGAAGGAGAATTCCGGCGTGGGGTGGTGCCGGATGAGCTCGGCGTGGTGCACGTCGGCGGTCAGGAACACGAGGTTGCGAATACCCCGTTGGCGGAAGGCCCTGAGAATCATGTCGCGCTCCACGGCGAACCCCGTGGAGTTCTCCTGGGGCACGCCCCACACGCTGGCATTGGACCAGGAGTCGCGGTAGGTCCGACCCGTGGGGACCGAGAGAGTCACACTGGTGACGATGACCTTCCAGACGGCCGTCGAGGCGCTGACCTCGTCGATGAGCCAGCGGCGCTGGGGGAGGCCCAGCATGGTCTTGCCGGGGCCGTCCGGCTCGCGGTTGGCGCTCCGGTACTGGCGCGTGTCGAGGATGAAGACTTCGAGCAGCCGTCCCCAGCGCAGCTTGCGATAGAGCCGCGTGGGCTCGTCGGGCGGCGGTGACAGGGGCCAGTAGTCGAGAAAGGCCTGGCGACCCACGGGCGTGAGCGGCTCCTGAGGCCCGGCGAAGTCGTTGCGCACTTCGTGGTCGTCCCAGATGGCCGAGACCGAGGTCTGGCTCAGGAGTCCGCGAAGCGCGGGATCCGCACGGTGGTAGCGGTACTTGGCGCGAAACCCGGCCAGGGTGCTGGCCACGAAGTCGGCGCCTGGCTCGACCTCCGGCCCCCGGCAGCGATGGTCCGCGTACATCGTGTCTCCCACGAAGAGGAAGAAGTCCGGGCGCTGGCGCGCCATGGCCTCGAAGATCCTGTGACCGCCACCGCGCGGCCGGCATACGCCGCCACCCCCGAGGTCTCCACCCCAGACGAAGCGCACGGGCGCGGGCGAATCATCCGCGGGCGCGGTGACGAACTCGCCGGCGGCTTCGACTCCCCCGCTGCGGGCGCGATAAGTGTAGCGCACGGCCGGGCGCAGGCCCGAAAGCGTGAGCTTTCCGGTCCGGTCGTCGGCCCCGGCGACCCGGAGGCTGACCGCAGCCGGGGGACCGCCAGCGGCGGGAGCGTACTCGAAAACGACCGTGCCGTCCGTCACGCCTCGCACCCACATCACGGCGGTCGTCGACGCGACGTCGCCCACGGCGACCAGCAGGGGGTCCGCGGCCCGCGCCGGCGCGGGAAGAGCCAGGATCAGGAGGAAGAGGACAGGGAGGAGCGGACGCTCAGTGGACAACGGAGCGGAGGTGGTTGAGAACCTCGCTCTCGAACCCCTCAAGGCGCTGCCCGAACACCTGCTCGAAGTTGGCTCGGCGATCCTGGCTGCGGCTGAAGGTGCGGAAGTAGGCAACCAGCTGGTCGAACCCCTCGCGCTGGATCAGGTAGTCGGTCATCAGGAAGGCCAGCTGGTAGGTCGGCAGCGAGCCTTCGCGGCGATGGCGCAACGTGAAGCCACGAGGCGAGCCCAGCGTCTCCAGGTCCAGATGGGCGGCAGTCAGCGCGGCGTGGCTGCGCACGCCCAAGCGGGCGGCCACCCGTCGCTTGCGCATCGTGTCCAGTCCCAACCGCTCCAGCACGGAAAACGCCACCCATTCGGCCATGCCCTCGGCCAGCCACTGGTCGGCCCGACCCTCGCCCTGGGCCAGCTCGATCTGGCAGACGTGGGCCATCTCGTGGGCGATGAGGCGCAGCCACTCGCGGCCGTGGCGCTCGGCGCCCTCGTCGTTGAGCAGGAGCTGACGCCGCTTCCCCACCCCGATGGCGAAGTCGCTTAGCTCGGCCGCCCGCAGTGGAGAGACGTTGGCATCCTGGATCAGCCCCCGCTCGAACACCTTCCGCGACCCGTACACGTAGACCGTCACCTGGGCGGGCACCGGCAGGTCGAGATCGTGATGCAGGATCGCGGCGATGCCCCGCACCGCCCGCTCGTGATCGGTGAGATCCCGGGCATCCTGGGGGCGAGCAAGAGCGTCCGCTTCGATCGACACCGGCACGACGAGGCGCCCACTCCCGCATCCCGGGACGATGACCAGTATCACCAGGGCGAGGAACTGTAGGCGGCGTGTTAGAAAGAGGCTCATCCTGACGTCGGCCGGATTGTGACACGGCCGACAGAAAAGTGGAAAAGAAATTCCCAATTCCACCGCCGGCGAATGTAATTAGTGCCGACGCTCTAGCTGGAGCCGGCCGCGGCTAGACGAGGGGATCGTAGTTGAAGTACTGGGCCGACGTGTCCAGGGGCACCACGTGGTGCTGGAGCGTGCCGGCGAACATCTCGGCCAGTCGCTCCACCGTCCAGCCCTCGGCGTGATGCACGCGCATGACCGGACGCATGTGGGTGAAGAGCATGATCTCCTTCCCGCGCACCCCCAGGACTTGCCCGGAGACCTCCTTGGCGTAGTCCGAGGCCAGGAAGGCCGCCACCGGCGCGATGTGGGCCGGCGACAGCTTCTTGATCTTCTCGATACGGGCTCGTTGGGCCTCCGTCTCGGCGGGAATGGTGCCGATCATGCGAGTCCAGGCGAAGGGCGAGATGCAGTTGGCGGTGACATTGTAGCGGGCCATGTCCAGGGCGACCACCTTGGTGAGACCGACGATCCCCATCTTGGCGGCGGCGTAGTTGGCCTGGCCGACGTTGCCGACCAGCCCGGAGGTCGAGGTCATGTTGATGAAGCGCCCCCACCGCTGCTCGCGCATGTAGGGCGCCGCCGCCCGGGTCACGGCGAAGGTGCCTTTGAGGTGAGTGTCGACGACCGCGTCCCACTCCTCCTCGGTCATATTGAAGACCATGCGATCCCGCAAGATGCCGGCGTTGTTGACCACGATGTCGACCCGGCCGAAGGCGGCGATGGCGGTCTGTACGATGCTGTGGCCGCCGGCCATGGTCGCGACGGAGTCGTAGCTAGCGGCCGCGCGCCCCCCCGCGGCCTTGACGGCAGACACGACCTCGTCGGCGGGGCTCCCCGATCCACCCTGGCCGGCCTCCGAGCCTCCGTAGTCGTTGACGACCACGTTGGCCCCCAGCCGCGCCATGAGCAGCGCGATCTCGCGCCCGATACCCCGGCCGGCCCCCGTCACCACCGCCACCCTGTCCTTGAGGATCATGCTCGCCCCCTCGGCCTGGCTGGACAAACGGGGGCGACGATAGCACAAGACGCGCTGTTGCTTTCAGCGCCGGCGGGCATCCAGGGAGGCGACGTAGGCCGCCCCGAGCACGAAGACGATGGCCGAGTAGTAGGCGAACATCACGAAGGCCACGAGCACGCTGAGGGGCCCGTAGATCTGATCGTAGAGACCCACGCGCAGGATGTACTGGCGGAAGAGCTGCTTGGCGATCTCCCACAGCAGCCCGGCCAGCAGGGCCCCAGCCAGGGCCGCGCCCACCGGCACCCGCCGGACAGGCACGTAGCGGTAGGCGAGATAGAACATCGCGGTGGACAGCGCGATGCCGAGCCCGATGGCGAGGGCCCGAGTCCAGGCGAAGGGGAGCTCTTGCGGCTCCAGGACGAGCTCGTGGAACCACTGCATGAGCCAGGTCGCCACCGTGGTCGCGACGAGGAGGATGCCGAGGAGCAGGACCATCACGGTGTCGACGGCCAGGTTGCCCAACAGGCTCCGGCCGGCCCGCACGCCCAGCATGCGATGCATGACGAGCCGCATCGCGGCGAACAGGGACGTCGAGAACAGCACGAGGATCGTCGTCCCCAGGAGTCCGGAGACGTTGCGGGTGCTCACGATACGAAGCAGGGCCCGGCTGATCTCGGGTTTGTACACGGGAAAATGTCGGGCCAGCTGGCCGACCACCTCCTGGGCCGCCCGCTCGGTGGACAGCACGAACCCCACCATGGACACGCCCAGCAGCGCGAGCGGGATCAGGCAGATCAGGAAGGCAAAGGCCAGCCCGGCGGCCAGAAAAAAGCCGTCCTGCGCGACGAACCGGGAGAAGGCGCCCCGCAGGCCGCCAAACACGGGCGACGCCTCAGAACAAGCCGCGCACGAGCCCACCGTCGACCTGGATCGCGACTCCCGTCACGTAGGACGCGCGCTCGGACGCCAGGAAAACCAGGACGTTGGCGAATTCCTCCGGCGTGCCGATCCGCCGGAGGGGAATGTCGGTGCTGGAGCGCGCCACGTAGGCGTCGGTGGGCATTCCGGACTGGCGGGCGCCACTGAGGAACCGATCGGTCATGATCCGGCCCGGACACACGATGTTGATGGTGATGTTGTCCTTGCCCAGCTCGGGAGCCAGCGTCTTGACCAGTCCGGCGACCCCGGGCCGCACGGCATTCGACAGCAGCAGCCCTTCCACCGGTTGCTTGACCGACACCGACTGGATGGTCAGGATGCGGCCCCACTGGCGCTCCCGCATGGAGGGCACCACTTCGCGGATCAGCCGCACTACCGAGAGGAGCGAGACCTCGAAAGCCCCGTACCACTGCTCGTCGGTCATCTCCGCCAGTCCCCCGCGCGGCGGTCCGCCACAGTTCGCCACCAGGACGTCGATCCCGCCGTACAGCTCGCGAGCCCGGGCGACCAGCGACTTCACATCGGCCGCCTTGGTGACGTCGGCCACCTGGGCCTGGACCTGGGCCCCCGTCCGTGTGCGTATCTCCTCGGCGGCCGCGCGGAGCTCGGACTCGTGGCGCGCGCACATCAGGACCTTCGCCCCCTCGGCGGCGAAGCCCAGCGCACAGGCCCGGCCCATACCTTTGCTGGCCGCGGTTACCAGAGCCACCTTGTCCTTGAGTCCGAGATCCATTCGAGCTCCTTTGTACAGGGCATGGGCACCCGGGCTTCGCCACGCCCATGCCCCGCCGGAATCACCCGCAGCGATCGCTCTCCAGCCCGATCAGCGTCCGGGCTCCGGGCCAGGCATGGACACCCGGGCTTCGCCACGCCCATGCCCCGCCGGAATCACCCGCAGCGATCGCTCTCCGGCCCGATCAGCGTCCGGGCTCCGGGCGGAGATGATAGCCGAAGAACTCAGCAACACGGCGGCGGGCGTCGGTGTCCGCAGCCGCGTCGTAGCTGACGGTCGCGCCGCAGCACTCGCCGGGCTTGTTGCGGTTGGCGACGTCGGGCAGGTACGCCCGTGGTTGCCCTTCCACGTCAAAGTAATGGACGGCGCCCGGGTAGAGGACGATCGACACGTCCGCGCCACGGCCGCGCATTGCATCCACCATCTCCTGGCAGGGTCTCGGCAACGTCCAGTCGTCGGCGTCGCCCAGGAGGACGAGCAGCGGGCGCACGGCCAGCTCGTGCACGAGCGAGTAGCAGCCACCGGGATAGAAGGCCACGGCAGCCTTGATGCCGGGCTCGGGCACGATCACGCCGCGTCGGCTGGCCCGCTCGTGGGTCGGGCCGTTGACGAGGGACATGGCGAACACCCCGCCGCTGGACCAGCCCACCACGCCGATGCGCTCCCGCGCGACGTCACTCCGGCCCTGCAGCCACCGGAGCGCACCCACGGCGTCGTCGAATCTCTCGGAGCTCGGCAGGTCAGGAGAGCTGGGCGAGCAGTCCTCGGTCATGCCCCGGGCCGCCCAGCTATCGACGGCGAGGGCGACGTACCCCCGGTCGCGGAACCAGCGGCCCCAGGCGTGCGTCGATGGCGTCACGCCGTGGCAGCCGTGCAGCAGCATCACTGCGGGAAACGGCCCGGCGCCTGCCGGGCGCCAGAGCCACGCCGGCACCGACCGCGGTGACATCGGCGTGGCGTTGGTGAAGCTCACGGGCTGGGCGGCGCAGCCCGCGAGCAGGCTGTACGCGACCAGCACCCCAATCAGGGAGCGCCGCATGGCGTTGAGGATACATCGGGGCGAGGGTAGAATGCGTCACGTGAGCGAGGCCGTTCGCGCGATCGAGGACACCGCGCGCTGCTGACGCTCGAGCGGGCGCCGCTCCTGTTCGGATGGGATCCGACCGGGGGCATCGTGGCCTGTCACCTCGCTGCCGGGGGCGCCGCGGTGCGCGTGTGGCGCCGTCTCGGTGGGACCATCAGCGGCGAAGTCGAGCCGTTCTCCCCCTTCCTGCTGCTGGCCGAGCCCGACCTCGTACACGACGCATCGGGCCTGGTCGCCGTCGAGCCCCTGGCCGGCCCCGGCGCGCTGAATCACCTCGCTCGCTTTCGCACGTGGCGCGATGCCCTGGGCGCCCGTGATGGGTGCCGGGAGCGTTCCGGACTGCTCACGAACGTTCCCTCCGCCCCGTATCGCTTCTTCCCCGATCCCGTGCACCAGTATCTGGTGTCCAGCGGACGAACCTTCTTCGGTGACCTCGCCTTCACCGACCTCCGGCGCCTGGCCCTCGACATCGAGGTCGTCACCGGGGAGGGCTTCGAATTCCCCAGCTCGAGCCGGCCCAGCGACCGGGTGATCGCGGTGGCGCTGGCCGACACCGACGGCTTCCGCCACGTCATCCGGGGCGATCAGCTGGACGAGCGAGAGCTGCTCGAGGAGTGCGGGCGGCTGGTCCGGGAGCGCGACCCCGACGTCATCGAAGGCCACAACATCTTCCGCTTCGACCTGGAATATCTCGAGGCGCGGGCCCGCCTGTGCGGGGTGACGCTGGCCTGGGGCCGCGACGGCAGCCCGCTGGCCGGCCGGCCCTCCCGGCTGCAGATCGCCGAGCGCGCCATCGGATACCGGCGCTACGAGGTGGCGGGGCGGCACATCGTGGACACCTGGATCCTCGCCCAGCTTCACGACGTCGGCGCACGGGACCTGCCCTCGTTCGGTCTCAAGGAGATCGCGCGCCACCTCGGTGTGGTCGCGCCGGAGCGCACCTACGTGGACCCGGCGACGATCTCGCGCGAGTTTCAGGAGCGCCCCGACCGCCTCATGGCCTACGCGCTCGACGACGCCGTCGAGACGCTCGGTGTGTCGGCGGTGCTCTCACCCCCGTACTTCGCGCAGGCCCAGGTCGTACCCTTCGACTTTCAGTCCACCACGCTGCGCGGAGCGGCGGCCAAGATCGACGCCCTCATGCTGCGCGAGTACCTGCATCAGGGCCAAGCGGTGCCCCGGCCCGAGCCCGGCGCCCCCGTCGGCGGAGCCCTGGTGGCGCTCTTTCAGCAGGGCGTGGCCCGCCCGGTGCTCCACGTCGACGTCACCTCGCTGTACCCGTCGATCATGCTGGCTCGGAACATCGCGCCGGCCAGTGACGTGCTCGGGATCTTCCCGGAACTGCTGCGACGGCTCCGTGATTTCCGGGTGACGGCCAAGCGCCTGGCCCGGGAGGCGGCTCCTGCCGAGCGCGCGCACCTCGGGGCCCTGCAGCAGGCCTTCAAGCTCCTGATCAACGCCTTCTACGGTTATCTGGGCTTCTCAGGCGGCCACTTCAACGACTATGCCGCCGCTGACCGGGTGACCGCCGAGGGCCGGGACGTGGTGAGCGGCCTCATCGAGCACCTGGGGGCCCTCGGAGCCACCGTCCTCGAGGCCGACACCGATGGCGTCTACTTCGTGCCGCCCACGGGCCATCGCGTGGAAGACGACGACCACCTCGTCGAGCGTCTCGGAGCGGCATTGCCGGCGGGCATCCAGCTGGAGCTGGACGGCCGCTATCTGGCGATGCTGAGCTACAAGCTGAAGACCTACGCCCTGCTCGACGAGCAAGGCCGGGTCAGCCTTCGGGGCTCGGCCTTTCGCTCTCGCGGCCTGGAGCCTTTCCAGCGCCAGCTGATCGCGGAGATCGTGCGGCTGCTGATCACCGGGGGCCAGGCTGATGTGAAAGCTGCGGTGGATCGATGGATGGCCGACTTCGCCGCCCGGCGCGTCCCCGTCCGGCTTTTTGCTCGCACAGAAACCCTGGGCGAGACCCTCGAGACCTACCGAGAGCGACTGCAGGCGGGCCAGCGAAACCCTTCCGCCGCCTACGAGCTGGCGGCGCGCTCGGGACGCCTCTGGCAGTCCGGCGACCCGGTTTCCTACTACGTGGCCGGGCGGGGCGCGAACGTCGCGGTCAAGGAGTGCGCACGGCTGGCGAGTGCATGGGACACCGTGCGGCCGGACGAGAACACGGAGTTCTATCAGGCCAAGGTTCAGGAGATCTGGGAACGCTTCCGCGCCTTCGTGGAGCATGTGGGACTTCGGCCCCCCCGCCCGGAGGATCCGGAGCCCGTGGCGCAGCTCACGCTCTTCTGAGCGACGACCTCAGCGGGTCAACGTCGCCAGCCGCCGCCTTGACCGCCCCCGCCACCGCCGGACCGCGGCCCGCGCGGACCCCGATCTCCGCCGCCGCCCGGACCCCGCTGCGGCTGCGGACGCGCCTCATCGACGACCAGGTTGCGGTCTCGGAACAGACGGCCGTTGAGCATCTCGATCGCCTTGGTGGCTTCCTCCTTCGTGGCCATCTCGACGAAGCCGAACCCGCGGGGCCGCCCGGTGAACTGATCCGTGATGATCCGGACGGTCTCCACGGTCCCGGCCTGGGCGAACAACTCACGGAGATCCTCCTCCGTGGCCTGAAAGGAGAGGTTTCCGACGAAGAGCTTTGCGGGCATCGCCCGAACCTCCTGCCCTCGAAACAGCGGCGCGCTAAGGGTGGCCTACCCCATGCCCCGATCCCGTGGCCCCAAGAGTAGTGACAGGAGGGAACGCCTGTCAAGGTGGCCTGGGCCCGCGAGGGAACTGGGGTCGTGGCCTACTCGATATCGGGCCCTCCGGCTCGCGGGTGGCGTCGGCGACGGCCCGAGCGAAAGCGTCGAGGTCCACGCCGGCCAGGCGATGCCCGCGGGCCCGGGCGCTTCCCTCCTCGAGCAGGGCTCGGGCACCAGTCAGGTTGCCGTTGGCCAGATGCTGGTAGCCAACCGCGATCTGGATCAAGCCCTGGAGCGCGCTCCGCTCGTCGCCGCCGGCGCGAGCCCAGTGGTGCTCGAGAAGCTCGTGGACCTCGAAGCCGAGTCCCGCGTCGAACAGCGCCGCCGCCTGCTCCAGGGCCTGGCCCAGCGATGGATCGGGCGTGGCCGGGTGTAGTCGGGCGATGGCCTCCACGGCACGCTCCGCCCTCAGCCGGAGCAGCGCCGCCGCCGCGGGAGGCGCGGGATCGAGCCAGCCCTCGGCGCCGGCGCCGGCGGCGAGCGCTTGCAGCGTCCGCCGGGCCTCGGCGTCGTGCAACGCCGAGAGGATCGCGGCGGCCAGGCGATTGCGGGCGGGCAACGGCAGCGTGGGGATCACGGCAGGCCGGCGGCCGCGGACTCGTCGCCTTGTCCCGCGGCCGAAGGCCCGATCCGTACCGGGATACGCTCGACTCGGCTGGCCGCAACGAGATCGTGCAGAGCGCGCTTGTCGCGGCGAAGCCCGGCCATGAGGAAGCCGAGGCCCAGCGACCCCAGGGAGAGCCAGAAGGCCAGCCAGCGCAACAGCGCGGCGCCGAAGGCAAGCCGCTCGCCGTCCGTGCCGACGACCCGTACACCGACGGCGAGCTTGCCCAGCGTCTGCCCGTCCAGGGCGTGCAGCACCGCGGTGTAGAGCGCGGTGAAGAGGAGCGTGAAGAAGCCGAGCATCCCCTGAACGAACGGCGCGCCTTCGATCTCCTGTCGCCACAGCCGGTCGCCCGCGACGCCCAGCGAGAGACGCACGACCGACCACACCAGCACGTCGACGAGCAGCGCGACGCCGCGAATCCAGAACCCGGCGGGCGCGGGGCGGCTCCCAGGTAGCTCGCTCACGGCGTGTATAATAGCCGCATGATTTCGGTGCGGGATGGGCAAACTCGCATCCTTGCCCAGGTCAGCGAACGCACCGCACCCGAGCTCCTCCCCCTTGCTGAGGCGCGTGGCCGCGTGCTGTGGGAAGCGGTGCGCGCCGCCTTCGACGTGCCGCCCACCGACAACTCGGCGGTCGACGGCTACGCCGTGTCGAGCGCCGACATCCCGGCTACGGGTACGCGCGAGCTGCTGGTCGTGGGCGACCTGCCCGCGGGCGGCGTCTTTGCCGGCGCGCTCCGTCCCGGCCAGGCCCTGCGCATCATGACCGGCGCGCCGATGCCGGCGGGGGCCGACACCGTCTATCCCCAGGAGATCGTCGAGCGGAGCGGTGGTCGCGTGCACGTGCCGCCGCTGGGCAAGGGACTCAACGTCCGCCTCCGGGGCGAGGACGTGCAGAGTGGCCATGTCGTGATCGAAGCCGGCAGCGTCCTGCGGCCGCAGGAGATCGGGCTCATGGC
>JBOHPM010000037.1:0-12166 GCA_050731715.1 Candidatus Rokuibacteriota bacterium | reverse complement strand
CCTCGTAGCAGCGCCGGCCGGGCAGCGGTCCGAACTGGTGGAGCATCCAGCGATTGGCGAAGCGGATCGTGAAATCGCCACCGACCAGCTCCAGGCCTTCGCGGAGTCCGTCGACGAGCCGCTCGTTAAACTCTTTGAGAGAGCGCATCTCGCTCCGGGCCCGATCGAGCACCATGATGATGATGGCGAAGGTGGAGACGAAGTAGAAGAAGATGAAGGCGCCGTGGATGCCGTAGTACGTGGCCGATCCCGGCTCGGCCATCACCCAGCGGCTCACGATGCGGTGCAGGCCCCACCCCACGAAGGAGGCGGCCAGCAGACCCACGCCCCGGCAGTTCGCTCCCGTCGAGCGACGCGGCCAGAAGACGACGCCGGCCGCCACTTGCGCCAGGCCCAGGACGGCCCCGAAGCCGATCTCGGCGCCACCCCCCAGCCGCTCCAGGTCGCCCAGCGCCGCCACGGCGAGGGCGAGCAGCGCCACTGCGAGCACGTGCGGGCGCCGGATGCGATAGTCCCAGCGGTAGGCCAGAGCCCCGGCCAGCACGCAGGCCTGGGCGGCGAATCCGGCGGCGTTCATGAGCGGGTGAAGGTGGATGCCCTCCGGCAGGGCGACCTCGGCCAGCTTGAGGCCCTTGGAGAGCGTGAAGAAGCCCCAGGCCCAGAGCAGGTAGTGGAAGAAGCGGAGGCGATGCGAGGCGTAGACGTAGACAAAGATCAGGAACTGGATCGCGAACGCGAGCGTCGCGATGAACGTGAGCATGAGCGATCCTGGCATGGCCGTGTCCCCCGGTCAGAAACCCGTACTCGCGTTCAAGAACCGTACCACCTCGATCTCCGCCCTGCGCGGACGCGGGCCTCGCGCGGCGTGTTCCAGATTGAAGCAGCCGTTTCCCGGTGGAACGCTCGAGCCATCTGGTAAGGTGGCCCGAGAGTGGAAGCCGCTCGACTCACCCGCTTGCTCGCCAGCGTCGTCCCCGTGCGCGCCGGGGAAACGCGGGCCGCGGCCTGGTCGTTCTCCTACTTCTTCTGCCTGTTGTGCAGCTATTACATCCTCCGACCGGTGCGGGAGGAGATGGGCATCAGCGGCGGTGTCGAGCGCTTGCCCTGGGTGTTCACGGCGACGTTCGTTGTCATGGTGGCCGCTGTGCCGGTCTTCGGGGCCTTGGCCGCCCGTTACCCGCGCGGGACCCTGCTGCCCGTCGTCTACGGATTCTTCATCGCCAGCATCCTGGGCCTGTTCGCCTGGCTCCGGAGCGGGCTCTGGCCGGAGTGGGCCCCCGGGACCTTCTTCGTGTGGCTCAGTGTCTTCAACCTGTTCGTCGTCTCCGTCTTCTGGAGCTTCATGGCCGACCTCTGGAGTGGTGAGCAGGCCGGACGCCTGTTCGGGTTCATCGCGGCCGGCGGCAGCGCCGGAGCCCTGGTCGGGCCTGTGCTCACCGCGGCCCTGGCGGGCGTCATCGGACCCATCGACCTCCTGCCCGTGGCCGCCGCCGTGCTGGCCGGCGCACTGCTCGCCATCTCCCGCCTCCGGCGCGGGGCCGCGGCGCCGGGGTCCCGCGGTGAGCAACCCCTCGGAGGCAGCGGGCTGGCCGGGGTGGCGCTGGTGCTGCGCTCGCCCTACCTGCTCGGCATCTGTCTCTTCATCGGGTTGTCGTCCACGCTGGCCACCTTCGTCTATTTCCAGCAGGCCCACATCGTCCGAGCAAGCGTGGCCGACCCCGGTCAGCGGACGGCGCTGTTCGCCCTCATCGACCTCGCCGTGAACGCGCTGACGATCGGCGCTCAACTGCTCCTCACCGCCCGCGTGATGGCCCGATGGGGACTCGCCGGTACCCTGGCGATCCTGCCCGGGCTGAGCATCCTGGGTTTCGCCGCGCTGGGCCTGGCGCCGGTACTCAGCGTGCTGGTCGCCTTCCAGGTGCTCCGGCGCGCGGCCCAGTACGGAGTGGCGCGGCCGGCGCGCGAGATGCTCTTCACCGTGGTGACCCGCGAGGAGAAATACAAGGCCAAGAACGTCATCGACACCGTGGTCTATCGCGGTGCTGACGCCGTCGGCGGCTGGGCCTTCGCCGGGCTCGCCGCGCTGGGCCTGGGGCTCACGGGGATCGCGCTGGTGGCCCTTCCGCTGGCCGCCCTGTGGCTCGCCATCGGCGGCTACCTGGGCCGCCGGCAGGAGGGGCTTGGCAGAACCAGCGCCCCGACCCGGACGGTGGGGCGGGAGGCCCCGTCCCGATGAGCCCGGACAGCGGGCCGCTCTCGCGACGGGCCATGCTCGGCCTCATGGCGACGGCGGCGGCCGGCACCCCCATCGGGCGAGTGTCGGGCGCGCCGGTTCCCGCGACGATCCGGCGCGCGATTCCATCCACGGGCGAGCAGATTCCTGTCGTCGGCCTGGGGACGTGGCGCACCTTCGATGTCGGCACGTCTGCGGCCGAGCGGGGGCCGCTCCAGGAGGTGTTGCGGCGATTCGTGGCACGAGGGGGTCGCCTCATCGACTCGTCTCCCATGTACGGGTTGGCCGAGACGGTCGTGGGTGACCTCGCGGCAGCGCTGGGCCTGCACGGATCGCTCTTCCTCGCCACCAAGGTGTGGACGACCGGGCACGAGGCCGGCGTGGCCGAGATGGAGCGTTCGCTGCGTCGTCTGCGCGTGCCCCGACTCGATCTCCTGCAGGTGCACAATCTCGTGGACTGGCCCACCCAGCTCCGCACCCTTCGGACCTGGAAGGAGGCCGGGCGCACCCGGTACCTCGGCGTCACCCACTACGCGGCCAGCGCGCAGCCGGCCCTGGAACGGGTGATGCGCGATGAGCGGCTCGACTTCGTCCAGGTGAACTACTCTCTCGCCGAGCCGGAGGCCGCGCGGACCCTCCTGCCCCTCGCCGCCGAGCGCGGGATCGCCGTGCTCGTCAACCGTCCGTTTGCCGAGGGGGCGCTGTTCCGGCGGGTGCGCGGGCGCCCCCTGCCGTCCTGGGCCGCCGATTTCGACTGCGCGAGCTGGGGCCAGTTCTTCCTCAAGTGGATCCTGGCGCATCCTGCCGTCACCTGCGTGATTCCCGCGACGAGCAAACCCGAGCATCTCGCCGACAACATGCAGGCCGGCGCCGGCGCCCTGCCCGATGCCCCCACGCGGGCCCGGATGGTTGCGTACCTGGAATCGCGCTGACCGGACCGCTCGGTCTACGCGCGGAACGCCAGGGTGGGCGTGGCGCCGTGGCGGCTGACCCGGTCGGCCACTCCCGGGGAGATCGCGCGCCACAGCCGACTGCGGTCAGATGTCGTCAGCGCGATCAGATCGGCGTCCCAGGCCTCCGCCTCGAGCAGAATCTCCTCGACCGGCGCGCCGAAGCGAACGACGTGCTCCACCGGCACACCATCGAGCCGGAGCTCGGCGGCCTTCAGCTGACCGAGCCCCTCGCGGTTGAGGCGGTCCATCTCCTGATTGATGTAGGCCACGACCCGGCCGTTGGCCCCGACGATGACCTCGGGAACCGGATAGACCCTGAGCAGGCGCACGGTGGCTCCGGACTCGCGCGCCAGGGCGCCGACCAGCGGAACGATCGCTTCGTCGCGTTCCCGCTCGCCGAGTGGTACCAGAATTCGCTTGGCCATTGACCCCTCCGACCTTGAGATGCGTCGGCAAGCAAAAGGATGCCACGGGTAATCCAGTGTGATCTGTAAAACATTGATTTACTGACTAGAAGTCTTCATGCGATAATCCCGACTCTTTCAGTCGCCAATAGAAGCGAATGGGTATACCCTGGCCCTTCTAGGAGGCTTCATGAGCGAGTCAGCGAAGGTGATCGAGGCCCTCACGAACCGGCAGTATCCCTACGGATTCGTGACGCCGATCGAAGCCGATACCGCGCCGCCGGGACTCAGCGAGGACATCATCCGCTTCATCTCGGCCAAGAAGAACGAGCCGGCCTTCATGCTCGAGTGGCGGCTGCGGGCGTACCGGCACTGGGCGACGCTGGAGCGCGCCGCCGCCGAGCCGCGCTGGGCGAACATCACATACGAGCCCATCGATTACCAGAAGATCGTCTACTACGCGGCTCCCAAGCGGAAGAGCGCGGCGAGCCTGGACGAGGTGGACCCGGAGATCCTCCGGACGTTCGAGAAGCTCGGCATCCCGCTCGACGAGCAGAAGCGCCTCAGCGGGGTGGCCGTGGATGCCGTCTTCGACAGCGTGTCCGTGGCCACCACCTTTCAGGACAAGCTGGCCGAGCTGGGCATCGTGTTCTGCTCGTTCTCCGAGGCCGTGCAGAAGCACCCCGCGCTCGTCGAAAAATACCTGGGCTCGGTCGTGCCCTATACCGACAATTTCTTCGCGGCGCTGAACTCGGCGGTCTTCACCGACGGCTCGTTCTGCTACATCCCCAAGGGGGTGCGCTGCCCGATGGAGCTGTCGACGTACTTCCGGATCAATGCCGCGGGGTCCGGCCAGTTCGAGCGCACCCTGATCGTGGCCGAGGAGGGTAGCTATGTGAGCTACCTGGAGGGCTGTTCCGCGCCCATGCGCGATGAGCACCAGCTCCACGCGGCCGTGGTCGAGCTGGTCGCCCTGGCCGACGCCCAGATCAAGTACTCCACGGTGCAGAACTGGTACGCCGGCGATCGAGAGGGCCGGGGGGGTATCTACAACTTCGTCACCAAGCGCGGCAAGTGCGCGGGGCCCCGCTCGCGGATCTCCTGGACCCAGGTGGAGACCGGCTCGGCCATCACCTGGAAGTACCCGAGCGTCATTCTCCAGGGCGACGAGTCCGTGGGGGAGTTCTATTCGGTGGCGCTGACCAACCATTGCCAGCAGGCCGACACCGGGACCAAGATGATCCACATCGGCCGGAACACCCGGAGCACGATCCTGTCCAAGGGCATCTCGGCCGGCCACGGCAGCAACACGTACCGGGGCCTGGTGAAGGTGCTGCCCCGGGCCAGCCACGCTCGCAACTACACTCAGTGTGACTCCATGCTGCTGGGCGACCGTTGCGGCGCCCACACCTTCCCGTACATCGAGCTCGCAAACAGCTCGTCCACGGTCGAGCACGAGGCCTCCACCCAGAAGATCAGCGAGGAGCAGCTCTTCTACTGCAAGCAGCGCGGGCTCTCCGGCGAGAACGCCGTGTCCCTGATCGTCAACGGGTTCTGCAAGGAGGTCTTCAAGAATCTCCCGATGGAGTTTGCGGTGGAGGCCTCGCGCTTGCTGGGCGTGAGCCTCGAAGGTGGAGTGGGCTAGACATGGCGCAGACGCAGCCGCCCCTGTTGAGTGTCCGGAAGCTGCGCGCCGGTGTCGACGGCAAGGAGATCCTCCGGGGCGTCGACCTCGAGGTGGCCGCCGGCGAGGTCCACGCGGTGATGGGCCCCAACGGATCGGGCAAGAGCACGCTGGCCCAGGTCCTGGCCGGGCATCCCGCCTACACGGTCACCAGTGGCCAGGTGCTCTACGACGGGCAGGATCTGCTGGCGCTGCCCGCCGAAGAGCGGGCCCGGGCCGGGGTGTTCCTCGCCTTCCAGTATCCCGTGGAGATTCCCGGGGTGAGCAACGCGCAATTCCTCAAGGGCGCGCTCAACGAGCTCAGGACCAGGCGGGGCCAGGACGAGCTCGACGCGATGGAGGTTCTGCAGCTCCTCAAGGACAAGCTCGCGCTGGTGGAGATGGATCCGAGCTTCCTGAGCCGGGCCGTCAACGAGGGATTCTCCGGCGGTGAGAAGAAGCGGAACGAGATCCTCCAGATGGCCGTGCTGGAGCCCAGGCTCGCCATCCTCGACGAGACCGACTCCGGTCTGGACATCGATGCCCTCCGCGTCGTGGCCAGCGGAATCAACCGCCTGCGTGGTCCCGACAACGCCGTCATCCTGGTGACCCACTACCAGCGCATCCTGAACTACATCACGCCCGATCAGGTCCACGTCCTCGTCGGGGGCCGCATCGTCCGGTCGGGGGGCAAGGAGCTGGCCCAGGAGCTCGAGGCCAAGGGGTACGAGGGCCAGGGATGATCGAGGAACTCCGTGAGAGCAGACGCAAGGCCCGTGAGCGCTTCGCCGCGGTGGGGCTTCCTACCACGCGGGACGAGGAATGGAAGTACACGAACCTCGCCCCCCTGGCGGCCCTCGACTTCGATCTCGATGCCGACGCGGGCGTCGACCGCGTCTCCGAGGAGGCTATTGCGCCGTTTCTGATGGGCGATGCCGCGTGGGGGCGACTCGTGTTCGTGAACGGCCGCTACTCACCCAAGCTCTCGGCTGTACCGTTCCTGCCGGGTGGTGCGCAGGTCGGCAGCCTCGCCGAGGCCGCCGTCACCGACGCCGGGCCGCTCCGGGAGCATCTCGCCGGCGAGATCGACCAGGGGGGCGACGGCCTCAGCGCGCTCAACGCCGCCGGCTGGCGCGATGGCGCCTTCGTCGTGGTGCCCCCGACTGTGGACCTGGCCGCGCCGCTGCACCTCGTCTTTGTCGTCACCTCGCCCCAGGCGGCCACGGTGGCCCATCCTCGGAACCTGATCGTACTGGGCGAGCACAGTCGGCTGACCGTCGTCGAGAGCTACGTGGCCGTGGCCCGCGATACGTACCTGACCAACGCCGTCACCGACATCGTGCTCGATGCGGGGGCCCGGGTCGAGCACTACAAGCTGCAGCACGAGAGCTCCCGGGCCTTCCACGTCGGCCGGACCCGGATCAGGCAGCGGCGGGACAGCCACCTGGCGTCGTGCTCGATCGCCTTCGGCGGGCGGCTGGTGCGAAACGACGTCCACGTCGTCCTGGAGGGCGAGGGCGCCGAGTGTGCGCTGAACGGTCTGACCGTGGTCGGGGGCGCGCAGCACAGTGACACCCACACCGTGGTGGACCACGCCGCGCCGCGGGCCACCAGCCGCCAGCTCTACAAGGGTGTCCTGGACGGGCGCGCCCGGGGCGTCTTCAACGGCCGCATCGTGGTGCGGCCGGGCGCCCAGAAGACGGACGCGCATCAGGCCAACAAGAACCTCCTGCTGGCCGACGGGGTCGAGGTGGACAGCAAGCCCCAGCTGGAGATCTTCGCCGACGACGTCAAGTGCAGCCACGGGGCGGCCGATGGCCAGCTCGCCGCCGAGGCGGTCTTCTATCTCAAGAGCCGGGGGTTCGGCGAGGCCGCGGCCCGCGCCCTGCTCACCTATGGGTTCGCCAGTGAAGTGCTCGGTCGCATCCAGGAGGAGACCGTCCGCGCCCGCCTCGAGGCCGCGCTGACGGCGCGCCTTCGTTATGGCCGGGTCAGCGAGGAGACGGCATGACCTGGGACGTGGAGCGGGTCCGCAAAGACTTCCCGATTCTCCAGCAGGAGGTGCACGGCAAGCCCCTGGTCTACCTGGACAGCGCGGCCACCAGCCAGAAGCCCCAGGTCGTGCTCGACGCGCTGGCCACCTACTACTCGACGGTGAACTCGAACGTGCACCGGGGGGTGCACCTGCTCAGCGAGAAGGCCACCGCGGACTACGAAGGAGCGCGAGCTCGGGTCCAGCGCTTCCTGGGGGCGGCGCGCCCCGAGGAGATCGTGTTCGTTCGCGGGACGACCGAGGCGATAAATTTGGTATCCCAGAGCTACGGTCGTCGGATGGTGGAGCCGGGGCACGAGATCGTCGTCACCGCCCTCGAACACCACTCGAACATCGTCCCCTGGCAGATGCTCTGCCAGGAGCGCGGGGCTGTCCTGAAGGTCGTTCCCATCGATGACGACGGCCAGGTCGAGATGGGCGCCTACGAGCGCCTGCTCGGCGAGCGGACCCGGTTGGTCGCCATCGCCCACGTCTCCAACGCCCTGGGCACCATCGTCCCCGTGAAGCGCATGATCGCGATGGCGCGAGGGCGGGGCGTACCGGTGCTGGTCGACGGCGCCCAGGCGGTGCCCCACCTGCGCGTCGACGTGCGCGACCTGGACTGCGACTTCTACGTGTTTTCCGGACACAAGATCTTCGGGCCGACCGGGATCGGGGTGCTCTACGGCAAGACCGAGCATCTGGAGCAGATGCCCCCCTGGCAGGGGGGCGGCGACATGATCAAGGTCGTCACCTTCGAGCACACTCTCTACAACGACCTGCCCTACAAGCTCGAGGCGGGCACGCCGCACATCGCCGGGGCCATCGGCCTGGGGGCGGCCCTGGATTACGTGAGCGCCCTGGGCCTGGACCAGATCGCGGCCCACGAGCACGAGCTGCTCGCCTACGCCACGCAAGCGCTGGCGGCCCTCCCCGGTGTGCGCCTGATCGGCACGGCGTCCGAGAAGGCGAGCGTGCTGTCCTTCGTGGTGGAGGGTGTTCACGCCCACGACGTCGGCACCATCCTCGACCGCGAGGGGATCGCCGTGCGCACCGGGCATCACTGCGCCATGCCGGTGATGGAGCGGTTCGGTGTGGCCGCCACCACGCGGGCCTCGCTCGCCCTCTACAACACCCGGGCGGAGATCGACGCTCTGGTTCAGGGCCTGGGGCAGGTGCGCGAGATTTTCGGATGATGTCCGAGCTCCGGGAGCTCTACCAGCAGGTCATCCTCGATCACAACCGGAAGCCGCGGAACTTCCGGCGGGTGCCCCAGCCGACCCAGCGCGCGGAGGGCCACAACCCCCTCTGCGGCGACCACGTGAGCGTCGAGCTCCGGGTCGAGGATGGAACGATCCGCGACATCGCCTTTCAGGGGTCGGGCTGCGCGATCTCGAAGGCCTCGGCGTCGATGATGACCGGGAGCCTGCAGGGCCAGACGCCGGCCGACGCCGAGGCGCTCTTCGAGCGCTTCCGTCGGATGGTGACGGAGGACGGCGCGGAGGCCGAGGTCCTGGGCAAGCTGGTGGTCTTCGCCGGCGTGCGCGAGTTTCCCAGCCGGATCAAGTGCGCGACCTTGCCCTGGCACACGGCCCACGCGGCGCTCGCCGGCCAGGCCGCGCCCGTGACGACGGAGTAGCCGGCGCCGGGCCGGAGGAGCGACGATGGTCGATCAGGCGGCGATCGAGAAGCTCGTGGTGGACACTCTGCAGACGGTCCACGACCCCGAGATCCCCGTCAACATCTACGAGCTGGGGCTGATCTATGGTGTCACCGTCGACTCGGCCGGCGCGGTCGTCGTGAGGATGACGCTGACCGCGCCCGCGTGCCCGGCCGCTCAGACGCTGCCCGCGGAGGTCGCGGAGCGGGTCCGCGCCATTCCCGGGGTGACGGCGGCCAAGGTCGACGTGGTCTTCGACCCCCCATGGTGCTCGGACCGGATGTCGGAGGCCGCCAAGCTCCAGCTGGGCCTGCTCTGATGACGCCGATCTACCTCGACTACAACGCCACGACACCGCTCGACCCCCAGGTCATCGAGGCGATGCAACCGTACCTGCGCGAGCAGTTCGGTAATCCGTCGAGCGCTCACGCCTACGGCCGGGCGGCCCGGGAGGCCGTGGAGCGGGCCCGCTTCCAGGTGGCGGCGCTGCTGGGAGCGCAGCCCGGGGAGATCGTCTTCACCGGGGGCGGTAGCGAGGCCAGCAACCTGGCCATCAAGGGCGTGGTCTTCAAGGCGTTGGGCAAATCACCGGCGGGTGACCTGCACATCGTCACCAGCACGGTGGAGCACCCGGCGACGCTGGAGCCGTGCGCGTTCCTGGAGCGGCTGGGGGTGGTGGTGACCCGGGTGCCCGTCGACCGCTTCGGCAGCGTGGATCTCGACGCGCTCCGCGCGGCGCTCCAGCGGCCCACACGGCTCGTGAGCATCATCCACGCCCAGAACGAGGTGGGAACCCTCGAGCCCATCCAGGAGATCGCGACCCTGGCGCACGCCCAAGACGCCCTGGTGCACGTGGACGCCGCCCAGTCCGCCGGCAAGCTGCCGGTCGACGTGGCCGAGCTGGGCGTGGACCTCCTCACGCTGGCCGGGCACAAGCTCTACGCGCCCAAGGGTGTGGGGGCTCTCTACGTCCGTAAGGGGCTGGATCTCGAACCGCTGATCCACGGGGCCGGACACGAGAGCGGCCGGCGCGCGGGGACGGAGAACGTGGGGCACCTGGTCGCGCTCGGCGTCGCCTGCGACCTCGCCCGGCGGGCGCTGCCGGCGGCTACCGAGACGCTGCGGCGCCTCCGGGATCGGCTGTGGGAGCGTCTTCACACCGGGCTCGGCGATCGTCTCGTCCTCAACGGCCATCCGGAGCGGCGCCTCCCCAATACCCTGAACGCGAGCTTTCTCGGCCACGTCGGCGCCGAGCTCCTCGCCGCCGTCCCTGAGATCGCCGCGTCCACCGGATCCGCCTGTCACGAGGGCGATGTACAACTCTCTCCGGTGCTGGTCGCGATGCAGCGACCGGCCGACATCGCGCGAGGGAGCGTCCGGCTGAGCGTGGGCCGGTTCACCACGGACTCCGAGGTGGACCGGGCGGCCGAGGCGCTGGTACGACGAAGCGGTCCCGGGCGATAATCGCCGCGTGGCGACGCTGGTCGATCGAGTCTTGGGGACTGCCAGGCTGGCCGTCGCGGCCTACGAAGAAGTCGAGAACGACACGACGGCGAACGGACAGGCCGTCGGCGTCGTGGTCCTGTCCGCCCTGGCGGCCGGGATCGGCACGGGCGCGGGTGTCCGCGGCCTCGCGGTCGGCGTTCTCGTATCGCTCGTGGCCTGGTACGTGTGGACGTTCCTGACGTATTGGGTCGGGACCCGCTTCCTCCCCGAGCCCCAGACGAACGCGACGCACGGGGAGTTGCTACGGGCGATCGGCTTCGCCAGCGGCCCCGGTATCATCCGTGTGCTCGGCATCGTGCCGCCCCTGCGCGAGCTGGTGTTCCTGATCGCCGCCGTGTGGATGCTGGTCGCCGGCGTCGTGGGGGTCCGCCAGGCCCTCGACTACCGGAGCACGTGGCGGGCCGTCGGCGTCGTGGCAATCGGCTGGATCGTGCAATCGGTGCTGCTGGCGATCGTGCTGATCGTGCTGAGCCCACGCGCGGGGTGAGGGCGGAGGCGACGTCCGGCTAGGGGCGGTCAAGGACGTGAGGGGTCGACCTCCTCGAGTAGACCCTCGCGCACGACGTGTCCGGTGCGGCTGTCGGTGACGACAAACGCTCCACCGGTCGGGAGCAACAGAATCTCGACGCCGCGCGCCGGGATGGCCCAGCGCAGGACGGCTCCACAATTGGCCGAGGTCTCCACGGCCGGGGCGGGGACTGCGCGCTCGAGACCGCGCGAGGCTCGTCGTTGTCCCAGCCGATTGCGCATCTGGCGGGCGCGAGGATGTCGTCGATCACCACAGATCACGGACCCCGCGAGCACACGGTGGAGGTGGTCGTGCGATCGGAGGGGTGTCGTCCTGGCCTCCGGGGTGCCAAAATGGGGCGGTCGATTGTTTCAGGGGGGTCAGCCATGACGCGCGCCGACGTCGCTGCCACGGAGTCTACCGCTCGCCGAGGAGAGCCCGCGATCGCTCGAGACGCCCGGGGCATCCCCGTATCGTGCTCCGACCCGGCGGTTCTGGAGCGCTACGAGAAGGCCCTCCTGCAGTACCACAGCTACATCGGGGACCCGATCGCCACGATCGAGGAAGCCCTGAAGCACGCCCCGGACTTCATCTTGGGGCACGTCTTCCGGGCGACGGTCCTCATGACGTTCGCGGAGCGGCGCTTCGCCGAGCAGGCCCGGGCCAGCCTCATGTCGGCGGAGGCGCTCCTGCCGCACGCCAACGGACGCGAACGCGGGCTGGTGGCCGCGGCTCGCCAGCTCGTGGACGGCGACTGGGACGCCGCCTGTCGAACCCTCGATCGCGTCCTCGTCGACTATCCCCGTGACGCGTTCGCCATCCAGTCGGCCCACGTGATGGATTTCTTCCGAGGCGACGCCCTGAACCTCCGCAACCGCCTCTCCCGCGTGCTGCCGCACTGGAGCCCGAGCGTGCCGGGCTACTCCTACATCCTGGGCATGCACGCCTTCGGCCTGGAGGAGTGCAACCAGTATCCCGAGGCCGAGGAGACGGCCCGCCGAGCCCTGACCCTGCAGCCGAAGGACGGCTGGGCGGTGCACGCGGCGGTTCATGTGATGGAGATGCAGGGCCGGATCGACGAGGGCATCGGGTGGCTGGAGTCGCGTGAAGCGGACTGGGCGCCCGACAACGGGTTCGCCTTTCACAACTACTGGCACCTGGCGCTCTACTATCTCGACCGTCAACGCTACGACGCCGCGCTGGCCCT
>JBOHPM010000036.1:0-12244 GCA_050731715.1 Candidatus Rokuibacteriota bacterium | reverse complement strand
GGCAGCCACTCGATGTGCCCGGGGTTCAAGGCCAGCCACCTCGACCCCGGTGGGTTCGCCGAGTACGTGCGGGTGCCGGCGCCCAACGTGACGTACGCGACCTTCGTCCTGCCCGCCCACCTCGGTGACGAGGCGGCGTCGTTCGTGGAGCCGCTCGCCTGTTGCCAGCGCGCCGTGCGCCGGGCCAACGTGCAGCCGGCAGACACGGTGGCCGTCGTGGGCCTCGGCTCCATCGGGCACCTCTTCGTCCGGCTCCTCCGCCGCGCCGGGGCGGCCGTGGTCGGTGTGGACGAAGTCGCCCCCCGGCGAACAGTGGCCCGGGAGCTGGGCGTGGACGCGCTCGACGCCGAGGCGGCGGCGGCCGTGATCAACAGGCTCTCCGAGGGCAGGGGGGCCGACCACGTGATCCTGACGGGCGGGGCGGCCCGGAGTCTGCAGTGGGGCGCGCGCGTGGTGCGTGACGGGGGGAGCCTGCATTGCTTCGCGGGGGGGCCGGAGCCGGCGCTGCCGGTGGGCCTCGACGCGCTCTACCACAGGGAGCTGACGGTGACGGCGACCTACTCGTCGTCGCCGGCCGACCTGGCCGAGGCCTTCCGGCTCGTGGCCAGCGGTGCGCTCGCCGTGGACGGGCTGTACACCCATCGCGTGTCGCTGGAGCGGCTGGACGAGGGCGTCGCGCTCATGCGCTCTCGCGATGCCCTCAAGGTGTACGTGACGCCATGAGGGCGGTGGTCTTTCACGGTCCGGGCGACCTCCGCTTCGAGGAGGTGCCGTGGCCCACGCCCGGCCCGGGCGAGATCGTGGTGCGGATCGAGGCCGCCCTGACTTGTGGTACCGACGTCAAGACCCTGCGGCGCGGTCATCCGGTCATGATTCCCCGCGTACCTACCGTGTTCGGCCACGAGCTGGCGGGCACCGTGAGCGCGGTGGGGGCCGGCGTGACGAGCGTCCGGGAGGGCGATTGCGTCGCGGCCGCCAACTCCGCGCCGTGCGGGCAGTGCCCGTCGTGCCGTCACGGACGTCCCAACCTGTGCGAGGACCTGCTCTTCGTGAACGGCGCCTACGGCGAGGCGATCGCGTTGCCCGCGCGCCTCGTCCGGGCCAACGTCCTCCCCGTGAGCAGCCGGGTGCCGCCGGCGCGGGCCGCCTTCGCGGAACCGCTGGCCTGCGCGCTGGGAGGGATCGAGCGGGCGCGCCTTCAATCCGGCCACACCGTCGTGATCTTCGGCCATGGCCCGCTGGGCTGCCTGCTGGGGATGGTGGCGGCAGCGCGCGATGCGCGGGTCATCCTGGTCGGCAAGGCCGGCTGGCGGCTGGAGCAGGTCAAGCAGTTGAAGATCGCAGAGTGCGTCGATGCCGCGGCGACGCCGGACCCCGTGCCGGTGCTCCGGGCCCTGACCGGCGGGCGCGGGGCGGACGTCACGATCGACGCGACGGGACGGCCCGAGGTCTGGGAGCAGGCGATCGCGACGGCCGGGCGCGGAGGCACCGTGGTATTCTTCGGTGGCTGTGCGCCGGGGACGACGGTGTCGCTCGACACCCGGCGTGTGCACTACGAAGAGCTGAGCCTGGTCGGCGCGTTTCACCACACGCCCGATCTCATCCGGCGGGCGATCCAGTCGCTGGAAACGGGCGCGCTGAACCCGGACGGCCTGCTGACGCATCGGATGGGGCTCGAGGGCGTGCGCTCGGCGCTGGACCTGATGGCCCAGGGCGAGGCGATGAAGGTGCTCATCGAGCCATGAGTCGGTCCGTCTGCTCGACCCTCCTGGGGGTGGCGCTTGTCGTGTCACTGGCGGCGCCGGCGGCCGCCTTCGAAGCTGATTTCCCGGCCGGCACCCTGGTGGGGTCGGTGGAAGGTGGCGGCGGACCCCAGTCGAACTTTCGCGGTGACACCCAGACCGACCTGACGCTGTGGTACGCCGCGGCGCGGCTGGGGATCCTGCCGTTCGGTACCACCGGCCCGGGCCCGGTTCGCGGGGCCTTTGAGATCGGGATCGGACCCATCTATCAGCAGTACACTGAACCGGTGAAGGCATACTATGCGGGGCTGGGCGCGTTCCTGCGCTACCATTTCGTGGCGCTGGGCCGGCTGGTGCCCTATGTCGAGGCCGTGGGGGCCGCCGGGGGCACGAATCTCAACATTCGCGAGATCGACTCGGATTTTGCCTTCTGGCTGGCCGCCGGGGCGGGGGCCTCGCTCTTCGTGACCGAGCGGACCGCCATCTACGCCGGCTATCGCCTCGTCCACGTGTCCAACGGGAATATCGACAAGCCCAACACGGGGTTCGAGGCCCACACCGGCATGGCTGGCGTGTCGTACTACTTCGACAGGTAAGGGGGCGTCATGGCCCGGTCCATCGCCGAGATCGTGCTCGCCGGTCCCCGGGGCTTCTGCGCCGGGGTCGAGCGGGCCATCGACATCGTGGAGCTGGCCCTGGAAGTCTGCGGACCGCCGGTGTACGTGCGGCGGGAGATCGTGCACAACGGCCACGTCGTGGACAAGCTCCGGGCCAAGGGCGCCGTCTTCGTGGACGAGCTGAGCGAGGTGCCGGACGAGGCGACGGTCATCTTCAGCGCCCACGGCGTGTCGCCGGCAGTGCGGGAGAAAGCCTCGCACCGGGGCTTGCGGATCATCGACGCCACCTGCCCGCTCGTCACCAAGGTGCACCTGGAGGCGATCCGCTACGACCGCGAGGGCTATTCCATCATCCTCATCGGCCACGAGGACCACGACGAGGTGATCGGAACGCTCGGCGAGGCCCCCGATCGCATCATCGTCATCGCCAACGCCGCCGAAGTGGAGGCCCTCGAGGTTCCCGACCCCGACAAGGTCGCCTACCTCACCCAGACCACCCTGTCCGTCGACGACACCCGTGACGTCATCGAGGCCCTGCGCCGCCGGTTCCCCAAGATCGTAGGACCGTCGCGCAATGACATCTGCTACGCCACCCAGAACCGTCAGGCCGCGGTCAAGACGGTGGCCGGGGACGTCGACGTCCTGCTGGTGATCGGCGCGGCCAACAGCTCCAACTCGCTCCGCCTCGTGGAGGTCTCGCTGTCGCGGGGCACCCGCGCCTACCTGATCAACGACGTCCGCGACATCAAGCCCGAGTGGCTACAGGGGGCGCGCCGGGTGGGCGTCACCGCGGGCGCCTCGGCGCCGGAGGTGCTCGTCACCGAGGCGGTCGAGGCCCTCCGGCTCCACGGCGCTGCCGTGCGGGAAGTCCAGGTCATCGACGAGAACGTCCGCTTCGCCCTGCCCACGGAGCTGGAGCAGATGGCCCAGGAGCGCGGCATCACGCTGCCCTCGCGGGCGATCATGCGGCAGAGTATCTAGTTATTGACAGGGCGCGGGCACCCGGGCTTCGCCACGCCCGCGCCCCGACGGAATCACCCGCTCCGGTCTATCTTCGTCGCGATCAGAGTCCCCACCACCGCTGGGTCATCCCCGCTGGATCTCCAGCGGTAGCAGCGTGTCGACGAGGGAAGCCCCACCGTCGACGTGGATGAGCTGGCCGGTGATCCAGGCAGCTTCCGGTGAGCACAGGAGCGCGACCGCGTTGCCGATGTCCGCTGGCGTGCCCAGACGTCCCATGGGAGTCCAACCGCTGGCGTGCCACGATCGCGCCGCTTCGACCGCGGGCTGGGGGAACCCATTCAGCACGCTGTCCTCGGTCAGCCCGGGGCTCACGGAGTTGACGGTGATGCCCCGCGGAGCCAGGGTCACCGCGAAGTAGCGGACGAGCGACTCCAGGGCCGCTTTGGCCGAGCCCATCGCCACCCACGGCTGCCAGGTGCCCGTCCGGCTGCCGGGAGCGTAGGTGACGGCGACGACCCGGCCCCCGGAGCCCATGAGCGCCACTGCGTCGCGAATGCCGATCAGAAAGGCCTTGGCCTGCGAATCCATGGCGCTGTCCCACGCCTCGAGGGTGATCTCCATCGGCTTCTGGTAGAACTGCGACGGCTCGGGGCGGGCGTTGGCGACGAAGATGTCGAGCGTGCCCAAGGCCTGCCGGACGTTGCTGAACAGGCGCCGCACCTCGTCTGGACGTGTCACGTCGGCCTGGACGAGGACGCCATCGGAGCCGTGCTTGCGCACCCGCTCCAGCGTCTCCTTGGCCGCGGCCTCGTTGACGTGATAGTGGATGGCGACCCTGGCGCCTTTCTCCGCCAGCTTCAACGCGATGCCGCGGCCGATGCCGCGCGAGGCTCCGGTGACGAGCGCATGCTTTCCGGTGAGTGACATGGGGCACCTCCGTGAGGGTTCCGCGAACTCTCTGCTTCCCCAGGCGGTCTTGTCAAGGGGCGGTGCTACACTCGGCCCTCGATGAGCTTCCTCACCCATGTCGAGTGCACCGTGTGCGGCCACCGCCACGACCCCAAACGCTTGCTCACGGTGTGTGAGCGGTGCGGGCAGATGCTGGCGGCTCGCTACGAGCTCCCGCGGCTGGCCACCGGCGTGACGAAGGACGCGCTGCGGACGCGATCCCCCGGGATGTACCGCTTCCGTGAGCTCACGCCGCTGGACGATGGCGAGGAGCCGGTGACGCTGGGCGAGGGAGGCACGCCGCTGCTCCTGCTGTCGCGTCTGGCCGACCATCTCGGGCTGGGCCAGGTGCTGGCCAAGGACGAGGGCCAGAACCCCACCGGCACCTTCAAGGCCCGGGGCCTGGGCATGGCCGTCACGCGCGCACGGACGCTGGGCGCCCGCGGCTTCCTCGTCCCCTCGGCCGGCAACGCTGGCGGCGCGGCGGCCGTGTACGCGGCGCGGGCCGGCCTGCCCTGCGCGGTGATCGTGCCCCGCGACACGCCTGAGGCGGCGGTCGCCGAGGCCCTCATCGCCGGCGCCACCGTGTTCACCATCGAAGGCTCGATCGCGACGGCGGGGCGGATCGTGGCTCGGGTGACACCCGCGACCGGTTGGTTCGATCTCTCCACGCTCAAGGAGCCGTACCGGCTCGAGGGCAAGAAGACGATGGGGCTCGAGCTCGCCGAACAGCTCGAGTGGATGTCGCCCGATCTGCTCGTCTATCCGACGGGAGGGGGCACCGGTCTCCTGGGCATCGCCAAGGCCTGGGAGGAGCTCATGGCGCTGGGCTGGCTCCGGGGTCCGCTCCCCCGGTTCGTCTGCGTGCAGGCCGAGGGGTGCGCGCCGGTCGTCCAGGCCTGGCGGGAGGGCGTGGAGACGACGGCGGCATGGCCGAACCCCGTCACCTCCGCGCCTGGCCTTCGCGTGCCGTCCCCGTTTGCCGGGCGCCAGATGCTGGGTGTCCTGCGCGCCAGTGGGGGCGAGGCCCTGGCCGTCGGCGATGAGGCGATCCAGGACGCCCAGCGCTTGCTGGCCCGGCTGGAGGGTCTGTGGACGGCGCCCGAAGCGGCGGCGACCGTGGCGGCCCTGGTCGCTTTGACGGCCCGGCGTGCGGTGACGGCTGAGGCGCGCGTGGTGCTCGTCCTCACCGGGTCAGGGCTCAAGAACCCTCCACCGTCCCTCCCCCCACCGCTGCACCTGACCGGCTCGGAGGACGAGATCGTCGCGCGAGTTCAGGACGCCCTCGCGCGTTAGCGGCTGGCGCTTCGGGCGGCGGCTTTGCCGCCGCTGTTCTGGGGGAGGTTTCGGAGGGGGCCGTCGAGGCCCCTTCCGAGTTTTGCGGCGGGGCATGGGCGTGGCGAAGCCCGGGGGCCCACGCCCAGCTAAATGTGGTAGGATCGGCAGCCGCAGCGCTCGCCGTCAGGAGGTCTCGGAATGGCCATCGAGATCGGTAAGATTCGTAACGTCGGCATCGTCGGCCACGGGGGCGTCGGCAAGACATCGCTCGTCGAGGCGCTGCTGTTCACCGCCGGCGCCGTCAACCGGCTGGGCCGGGTCGAAGACGGCACGACGACGAGCGACTTCGATCCGGACGAGGTCAAGCGACAGATCTCGATCAACACCGCCGTCGCCTACTGCGATTGGAAGGGGCACCGCGTCAACCTCGTCGACACCCCCGGCTACGGCGACTTCATCGCCGACGCGCGGGCTGGCCTGCGCGTGGTGGAGGCGGCCATCGTCGTCGTCGACGGGGTGGCCGGAGTTCAGGTTCAGACCGAGAAGGTCTGGAAGTTCGTCACCGAGTACGGGCTGCCTCGGGCCGTGGTGATCAACCGCCTCGATCGGGAGCGGGCCGACTTCGTCCGCACCCTGGAGTCACTGGGGCGCCGGCTCAAGGCACGCCTGGTGCCGCTGCACCTGCCGATCGGCGAGGAGAGCGGCTTCCAGGGGTTCGTCGATCTGGTCAAGATGAAGGCCATCACACTGGCCGACGGCAAGCCCCGGGAGGGCGAGGTGCCGACCGCCCTGGCCGACCAGGTCAAGGAGCATCGGGAGAAGCTGGTGGAAGCGGCGGCGGAGACCGACGACGATCTGCTCAGCAAGTACCTCGAAGAAGGCTCGCTCGGTGAAGCCGAGATGCTGAAGGCGCTCCGGGTCGGGATCGCCGGGGGCAAGCTGGTCCCGGTGCTGGTGGCGGCGGCGTCCAAGACGGTCGGCGCAGCGGCGCTGCTCGATCTCGTCGTGGAGTCCTTCCCGTCGCCGCTCGATCGCGGGGAGGCCAGCGGCACCGACCTCAAGACCAAGCAGCCGGCCACGCGCCCCGCCGACCCCAAGGCCCCCGTCACCGCGCTGGTGTTCAAGACCCTCAGCGACCCGCACGTCGGCAAGCTGAGCCTCTTTCGGGTCTTTAGCGGCACGCTCAAGTCGGAGTCCACGCTGAGCAACCCGGCCCGGAGCGCCAGGGAGCGGATGAGCCACGTGTCGTGGCTCATGGGCAAGGCGCCCAGGAACGTTGACACCCTGGGCCCGGGGGAGATCGGCGTGGTGGCCAAGCTCAAGGAGACGCTGACCGGCGACACGCTGAGCGAAGAGGGGCAGCCCTTCGAGCTGCCGCGCATCACCTTCCCGGAGGCGGCCATCTCCTTCGCCATCCAGCCCAAGACCCGCGGGGACGAGGACAAGATCTCCAGCGCCCTGGCCCGCCTCGCCGAGGAGGATCCCACTGTCCACTACCACTTCGATCCCGAGACCAAGCAGCTCCTGGTCTCGGGCGTGGGCAATCTCCATGTGGAGATGGTGGTCGAGCGCATGAAGCGCAAGTACAACGTGGAGGTCAGCCTCCTGCCCCCGCGGATTCCCTACAAGGAGACGGTCAAGGGCCGGGCCGAGGGCCAGGGCAAATACAAGAAGCAAACGGGGGGACGCGGCCAGTACGGCGACACCTGGCTCAAGGTCGAGCCGATGCAGCGCGGCGGCGGCTTCGAGTTCGTCGACGACATCTTCGGCGGCGCCATCCCCCGGAACTACATCCCGTCGGTCGAGAAGGGCGTGCGCGACTGCATGAAGCGCGGCATCCTGGCCGGCTACCCGGTGGTCGATCTCAAAGTCACGCTCTACGACGGGTCCTATCACGACGTGGACTCCTCGGACATGGCCTTTCAGATCGCCGCCTCCATGGGCCTGCAGAAAGTGTTCGTCGACGCCCAGCCCATCCTGCTGGAGCCCATCATGAACGTGGAGGTCACCACGCCGGCCGACACGGCCGGCGACGTCATCGGCGACCTCAACTCGCGCCGGGGCCGGATCGTGGGCATGGAGCCCACCGGGGAGACGGCGGCGGTGCGGGCCCAGGTCCCCATGTCCGAGATGCTGACGTACGAGCCGTCCCTGCGATCGATGACCGGCGGCCGCGGCGGCTACTCGATGGAGTTCTCGCACTACGAGGAGTTGCCGGCGTTCCTGGCCGAGCGGGTGATCAAGGACGCCAAGGCGGAGCGAGAAAAGGCCGAGAAGCACTGAGCGCGCGAAATGTCCTTGCGCGTACGAAATGCTGCGTGGTAGATTCCGCACCACGCAAGATGTTGGGCTCGCAATCCGCTTGTCTCGCGATCCGTTAACCACGCAGCGCGCCGCCGTACGACCTCGGGGCCTGAACCTCGGGAGGGGGGACAGCTCAGGATGAGCATCATGGAGACGTCCGAAGCCCGGCAGCAGATCGAGCGTTGGATCGAGGAGAGCCAGCTCCTGCTCGGCCGCACCATTCCCGGCGTGCTCGAGGACAACCAGCGGCTGCGGGACAAGCTGACGGCGGCGCAGGAGAGCTCCGACCGCTTGCGGGACGAGGCGGCGGCGCTGCGCCGGGACCTCGGCGCGCTGCAGTCAGAGCTGGAGAGCGTCCGGGGTCAGCACGACTATCTCAAGGCGGAGCAGACGGCCGTGGCCGAGGCGCTCACCCGGGCCGTTCACCATATGAGCCAGATGGTGCAGCCGATCAACGAGATGGTCGCGAAGCTTCACGTGGCCCAGGCGCCGAGCCTGGAGGCCGCGCTGCGCTGATCGCACGAGGCCGCCGCCGGCGCCGGGGTCATGAACGGTTTCTTTGCCGCTCAGCTTGACGCGATTCTCCGGCGGCCCTGGCCGATCTGGGGCGCCGCCGTGCTCGTGGCCACGGTCAACGTCTTCCTGTTCGCCTTTGACCGGCCGTGGACGGCTTCCGACGGGATGCGCAACTGGGGCGACTGGGTGCTCACCGGGATCGGGGTGCTGCACCGCCCCGATCTGCTCCCGCCCTGGTTCTACTCAGGCTCGCTCCTCAACCTGGGGGTGCTGTTGGGCGGGCTGGTCGCGGCCCTGCTGAGCCGGGAGTTCGCCATCCGGGTGCCGCCCGTCGGCGAGCTGATCAAGGGCGCGGTGGGCGGGCTGCTCATGGGCACCGGCGCCGTCCTGGCCTTCGGCTGCAACATCGGTGGGTTCTTCTCGGCGACGAGCGCGCTCTCGCTGGCTGGCCTCGGCATGATGCTCGGGCTCGGGGCCGGCGCGTTCCTGGCCATTCGCTACCTGATCTGGGAGATCGCTCACCGGCCCGCCTGGTCGAGCGGACGGGCTCGGGTGTTCGCCGCGGCCGGGGCCGACAGTCGCCAGCCACTGGCGGGCGGCCTGCTCCTGCTCGCGCTGCTCGGCCTGCCCTTCGTCTACAGCGGTGCCGGCTACGCCGCCCAGGGCGTCTTCCTCATGTTCGGGGTTGCCTTCGGGATCATCTTCCAGCGCTCGCGCCTCTGCCTGGTCCGAGCCTTTCGGGAGCCCTTCATGACCGGCGATGCCGAGCACACGCGGGCCACGGCGCTGGCCCTCGGTATCAGCACCCTGGGCTTCGCCATCCTCAAGTTCACCGATCTCAAAGACCGATCGGAGTGGGTCTTCGCCGCCGCCGGCGCCGGGGCGCTTCTCGGCGGCGCCCTCTTCGGCGTCGGCATGACGCTGGCCGGCGGCTGCGGCGCCGGCTCCATCTGGCGCGCCGGTGAGGGACAGGTCAAGCTCTGGGTCGCCATCGCTGGCTTCGCGCTCGGCGGCTCGCTGGTCCGGCTCGGGGTGATCCAGCTCGGGGTCACCGGTTCGCTGGGCGTCGCCGTGTTCCTGCCCGCCGTGCTCGGCTGGGGCGCGGCGCTGCTCGTGATCCTGGGCGTGGCGGTGGCCTGGGCGCTCGCCGCCACCTGGAACGAGCAATCGGGTAAGCTCTCCGTGCTCGGCTGATACAGGCGACAGGGAGGACATCATGGGGTCGATGACGCGTCGGCGATTCTTGCATCTGGGCGGAGTCGGGCTGGCCGGGGCCGGTCTGGGCGCCGGCTGTGCGCAGCCGATGAAGGGCGACTTCCGGCCCAAGGCGGGGCGGCGTGTCATCGTCGTCGGCGGGGGCTGGGGGGGCACCAGCGCGGCCAAGTACGTCCGCCTGGCCGATCCGTCCATCGAGGTCATCCTGTTCGAGCCCAACCGCACCTTCGTCTCCTGTCCCTTCAGCAACCTCGTGCTCAGCGGCGTGCGCACCATCGACAGCATGACCTTCGACTACAGCGGGCTGCGCAAACACGGCGTCAAGATCGTCCACGAGGCCGTCACCGCCATCGACCCCGCGGCGCGCCGGGTGCGGGTGGGCGAGGGCTACCTCGAGTACGACCGGCTCATCGTGTCGCCGGGCGTCGAGTTCCAGTGGGAGCAGGTCGAGGGGCTGGGCCAGAACCAGGACAAGGTCCTGCACGCCTGGAAGGCCGGTCCCCAGACCGTCGAGCTGGCTCGCCAGCTCGCCGCGATGCGCGACGGCGGGGTCTTCGTCCTCTCGATTCCGCTGGCGGCCTACCGCTGCCCGCCCGGACCCTACGAGCGGACGTGCCAGGTGGCCTGGTATCTCAAGACACGCAAGCCGAAGGCCAAGCTGATCGTGCTCGACGCCAATCCGAACGTCATCTCCAAGGCTGGCCTCTTCCGGGCAGCCTGGAAGGACTACCCGAACCTCGAATACCGGGGGACGAACAAGGTGACGAAGGTGGATCCCGGCCAGCGGGAGGTCACCACCGACTTCGGCGACCGGGTCAAGTACGACGTCGTGAACCTCATCCCGCCCCAGCGGGCCGGCACCATCGCCGTCCAGGCCGATCTGGTCGGAGCCGACAAGCGCTGGTGCGAGGTGAACCACGTGACCTACGAGTCGGCCAAGCACAAGAACATCCACGTCGTGGGTGACTCCACCATCGGCCTGCCCGTGCCCAAGTCAGGGAACATCGCCAACGCCATGGGCAAGATCGCCGCGGTGGCGGTCGTACACCTGCTCCAGGGCAAGGAGCCCCCGGTCCTGCCCCCCGGTAACACCTGCTACAGCTGGGTCAACGACCGCGAGGCCATCGCCGTCGTCAACGCCTACAAGATCGAAGGCGGCAAGGTGGTGCAGATCGAGCAGAAGCTCACGCCGGGCCAGAGCATCGCCGTGGCCCAGAACTCCCTCGGATGGGCCACCAGCATCTGGCACGACATGCTCGGGTAAAGGAGGACACGATGCGGATCTTTCTCGGCTTGCTCCTCATTGTCGCCGCCGCCGGCGTCGCCCAAGCCGGACCGCTCGACGTCCCGGGTGCGGCCAAGACGCTCAACTGCACCGCCTGCCATGGCCCGCAGGGGCAGAGCACCACGGACGTCATGCCGATCCTGGCCGGGATGTCGGCGGGCTACTTCAAGAAGGCGATCGAGGACTACGCGGCAGGCCGCCGCGTTTCACCGGAGATGGAGCCCTACGCCAAGCAAGTGATCGGGCTGGGCGTCGACGAGATCGCCGGCTACTTCGCCGCCCAGAAGCGCACGCCCACACCGGTGAAGGTCGATGCGGCGGCGGCCGAGCGCGGCCGGGCCGCGGCCGCCCAGTGTGCCGTCTGCCACGGGCCTCGCGGCGAGGGGGACCCGGCCAAGTTGGTGCCTGACCTGCGCGGCCAGCCGCCCGGTTACCTGCGCAGCCAGTTGCTGCTCTTCAAGCAGGACCGGCGGAGTCCCGGGGACGAGCAGCTCAAGGCCGTGAAGGCTCTGCTGAGGACGATTCCCGATGCGACACTGGCCGACCTCGCCGCCCACTACGCCAGCCAGCGCTAGGTGTCGGGCGACACGCTGATCGCGGTCCCGCTCGGGTTCGGGCTGGGATTCCTGATCGGCTTGACCGGGATCGGGGGCGGGGCGCTGGTGGCGCCCGCCCTCTACGTGCTCCTGCGTCTGAGTTACCCGGACGCCGTGACCATTTCGCTCATCTACTCCGCCCTCGTGAAGATCGCGGGAGCATGGCAGCACGTGCGCCAGTCCACCGTCCGCTGGCGGCCGACGCTCCTCTACGGCTTGGCCGGCGTCCCCGGCGCCATTGCCGGCGCCCGCATCGTGCACTGGGCCGGCGCGGTCGGCGAGCGCACTCTGCCCCTCGTCATGGCGGGCGTGCTCCTGATCGTGGCGCTTCTCGTCCTGACCGAGCAGGAGGTCCGTCGGCGCGCACGCTGGACGACACCGTTCGCGGCTGACACGCTCACCGCGGCCAGCGTCGTCGTGGTGGGCGCCTGGCAGCTCCTGGTTGGCCTTCTCATGGGTCTCACATCAGTGGGCAGCGGCAGTCTGGTGATTCTGTCCATGCTCTATCTGTTCCGCATGAGCGTCCAGGAGGTGGTGGGCTCGAGCATCGTGATCGCCCTGATCATGGTGCTTCCGGCGGCTCTCGTCCACGCGACGGTGGTCCCGGTCGACTGGTCGCTCCTCGCGCTGCTCCTCCTTGGCTCCGTCGTCGGCGTGGCGCTCGGGGCCAGGGTCACGCTGCTGCTCTCCCAGCGCGCGCTCAAGTGGATGATCGTCGTGCTGATCGTCGTCGCCGCCATCGCCACCTTCGCGAAAGCGTGGTAGCTGACCGGGGCTGCC
>JBOHPM010000035.1:0-12365 GCA_050731715.1 Candidatus Rokuibacteriota bacterium | reverse complement strand
ACGTACTCCGCGCGGTGGCCGAGCACGTAGAAGACCAGGCCGACCCAGTAGAGCGAGTAGTTCCGCGTCTTGAGGGCGGCGAACGTCGACAGCCGGGCGGTGGGAGCGGAGGCCGGCAAGGGGCGGGCGTCAGCCCCGGGCCGGGAGCATCGGCTCGGCCGCGAAGGCCGGCATGACCTCGCGCGCGAAGCGGCGGAGCGTTTCCGTCCCGCCCGTGCTGTTGAGCAGGAGGTACTCGGCGCCGAGCTCACGCAGGGTCTGGACCTTCTCGGCGATCTCGTCGGGAGTGCCGTAGAGCGCGGTGGCTTCGGCCACCTCGGGCGTCACCGCGTAGGACATGATGCTGGCCTTGTTCTGCCCATCCGGACGCTGGGCCAGCAGCTCGGTGCGCTTGCGGGCCCGCATGCGCTCCTCGACGGCCTTCTCCTTTTCCGCCGCCGTCATGACCACGTTGACGGAGCGGGTGACCCCCACGCTCATCGGATCGAAGCGGCGTCCGTGCCGCTCCACGGCGGCCTTGAAGATGGCGATGCGCTCGCCGATCGTCTCGAAGGGCGCGAACTGGTCGAGGAGCAGGTTGTGGCCGCGCTCGGCGACCTTGACGATGGTCTCGGGATGCCCGGCCCCCATCCAGAACGGCGGATGCGGCTTCTGGGCCGTGGGCGGCTCCACCACCACGTTGTCGAACTGCCAGTACTTACCCCGATGCGACCAGGGCACGTCCGACGTCCAGGCCTTGACGATGACCGCCAGCGCCTCCTCGAAGCGGGCGTCGGCTTCCTCCATGGGGATGCAGAAGCCGGCGAACTCGTTGTGGCGGTAGCCCTTGCCGATCCCGAAGTCGAGCCGCCCCCCCGACAGCAGATCCACGGTCGCCGCCTGCTCGGCGAGCAGCACGGGATTGTGCCAGGGCAGGGTGATCACCGCGGTGCCCAGCCGCAGCCGGCTGGTGCGGGCCCCGACCCAGGTCAAGAGATTCATGGTCGCCGACACCTGCCCGAAGCCCGTGAAATGGTGCTCGACCAGAAACGAGCTGGTGAACCCCAGCGCCTCGGCCTCCACGTTGCGCTCGACGAACTCCCGGAAGCCGGCCCCGCTGTCGACGTCGGGGCCACCGCGCTTGGCCTGGGCGCTGCCGAAGATGCCAAACCTCATGAGCGTTTCCCTCGTCCGCAATCGCGAGCCATCGGCGATCGATCATACGACTTGTCTGTGCGGCCGTGCTGGGGAAAGATAGGCCGACCATGAGGTGCAGCAGCGGCGGGGCCGACAACCGCCAGGACCGGCGCTACTGCGCGAAGTGCGGGGCACCGCCGGCCGACACCACCGCGTGGTTCACCGAGGGCTTCGACACCCCGATCTCCGCGCCGCCAGAGATCTGCTGAACCCCTCCGTCAGTTGAACGTCAGGACGGTGCGGGCGACCTCGCCGGCCTTCATGGCCCGGAACGCCTCGTTGATATCGTCGAGCCGGCCGCGGCGGGTGACCATCTCGTCGAGCAGCAGCCGTCCCTGGCGATAGAACTCCAGGTAGCGCGGGATGTCGATGCGGAAGCGGTTGGAGCCCATCCGCGAGGTCTGCACCCGACATTCAGGCCGGATGGCCATCCAGGGGAACTCGATCTTCGCGTCCGGCGGCAGGACGCCGACGATGGTGGCGGTGCCCCGGATGGCCAGGCTCTCGATGGCCTGCCGCACCAGCGTCGTATTGCCCACGGCCTCGAAGGCGTGATCGACGCCGGCCCCACCGGTGAGGGCGCGGACGGCTTTGACGGGATCGTCCTGCGAGCTGTTGACCACGTGCGTGGCGCCGACCCTCTTGGCCATTTCCAGCTTGGACTCGAAGTGGTCGACGCCGATGATCTGGCGAGCGCCTCCGATGCGCGCGCCCTGGACTATCGAGAGCCCCACCCCGCCACAGCCGAACACGGCGACCGTCTGTCCGGCTTCCAGCCCCGACGAGCGCAGGGCGGCGCCCACGCCGGTCAGGACGCCGCACCCGACCAGCGCGGCGCGGTCGAGCGGCAGATCGGGATCGATCTTCACCACCGAGTTCTCATGGAGCAGCATGCGCTCGGCGTAACTGCTGACGCCGATGAACTGCCGAAACGGCTCGCCCTTCTGGGACAACCGGGGCGGGGCGGATTCCGCGCGAGTGACGACACCGCCGACGCAGAGGTTCGGGTGCCCACCGAGGCATTGGGGGCAGCTCCCACAGAAGCCGGAGAGACAGGCCACCACATGATCGCCCGGCCGGACCGTGGTCACGTCCGCGCCCACCGCGTCCACCACCCCCGAGCCTTCGTGCCCCAGCACGATCGGCCGATCGAGCGGGAACCTGCCGATCCCGTCGATGACGTGAAGGTCGCTGTGGCAGACACCCGTGGCCGCCGTGCGCACCAGCACCTCGCGGCCCCAGGGCTTGTCGATCTCGACCGACTCGATCGTCAGGGGCTCGTGGACCTTCCGAAAGACCGCCGCCGTCATGTCCATGGTGACCTCGCTCTCAGCGCGGGATATTCCAGCCGAGCCAGTTGCAGAGGGCGCGCCCCATGACCAGGTCCCGGTCGCGCCCCGACAGCCACGACAGCTCCTCCGTGAACATGGTCACGCACTGCCGCCACGAGCAGGGCATACGCGTGATGTCGGTGCCCCAGAACATCCGCTCCGGGCCGAAGGCGTCGTAGATCCGGCGCAGGTGACCGTGGATGTTGCGGTAGGGATAGGCCTCGCTCGAGTAGCTCGGCGCGCCGGTGGCCTTGATGGCGATATTGGGATGCCGGGCCAGCGCCAGCATCTCGGGCAGGTTGGCCCAGGCCGCGTCGTCCTTGGTGCCCGAGGGCCGGCCCAGGTGATCGATGATCAGCTTCAGGCCGCGGTGGCGCTCGGCGAGCTGTCCGACCAGCGGCAGGAAGCCCGCGGCGAGCAGGGCGATGGGGATTCCGGCACGCTCGGCCACCGGCCACAGCCAGTCCATGGTGCCGTCCGTCGGCCACGTCTTCTGGTGCGGCTGCAAAAACGTGAAGCGCAGGCCGAGCCGGCCCGGCTTCTGCTTCCAGCCATCGATGAGGCCACGGCTCTCCGGGCGATCCAGCGGGAAGTTGCCCAGGATGGCGAGCCGATTGGGGTGCTGGCGCGCCGCCTCGACGGCCAGCTCGTTGGACTGGGGATCCCAGCCCGGCGGATGGATCACAGCGGCATCGACCCCCGCGGCGTCCATCTCTTTCAGGAGGTCGTCCTGGGTGAAGTCGACGACCTGGCGGTGGTTCGGGTTGCTGGGCTTGTGGTTGCGCCAGATGTGGACCTGCGCATCGACGATCGGCATGATCGTGCTCCTTATCCGTCGAGACGACCGCGGTTCATGGGGAACGGCCAGCGCCGGTGCGCTTGCGGTAGGCCGTGATGTCGCGCTCCAGATCGGCCAGCTCCGCGCAGCCTCGCCCACAGATCTTGCGCAGGGCGGCCAGGTGCCGCTCGGCGCCGACCAGGTCGCCCTTCCTGAGGTAGACCTCGCCGATGTGCTCGTGGGCCCCGCGGTGGCGGGGATCCAGCTCGAGCGCGCGCTTGTAGTGTCGGAAGGCCGCATCGAGCTGTCCGAGATTCTGGTAGCTGAACCCGAGATAGCTCAGCAGATCGGGGTTGTCGGGGTCCCGCAGGGCCGCCTGCCGGAAGCGGTTCAGCGCCTCGCGCCAGTCCTTGCGCTCCACCGCCTGCTTGCCGGCCGCGTAGTCCGGGTCACGGACCGCGGCGCTCTCCGAATCGTCGGCCGCGCACGCCGCCGAGATCCCGACGGTGAGGACGCCCGCCAGCGCCAGCATCGGCAGGGCCACGGCGCACACAAGGGCGAGCGCCAGCCTGCGTTTCATACGCCCTCCGCCTTCACACCGGCCCGTTGGGGGCTACCAGGATCTTGCCGCTGCGCTCGCCCCGCTGGGCGTGGGCCAGCGCCGGCTTGATCTCCTCGAGGGGATAGACCTTCTCCACGGGCGCCGACAGGGTGCCGTCGAGGACCTGCCGGCCGAGGTCGGCGTAGATCCGCCGGACCTCGGCGAGCGACCGGGTGGCCAGGGCGCGGCCGAGCATGAATCCCACCAGGCGCTGCCCACCGAAGATCAGCGAGGCTCGCGAGATGACCGGGTCCTCGCCGGTCATCGCGCCGTAGTTGCACACCACGCCGCCGTCGCCGACACAGGCTGACAACCGAGCCGTGGCCTGGCCGGACACCGCATCGAGGCCGAGGCGGATCGGCGCGCCGCCCGTCTGGGCCTTGACCGTCTCGGCGAGGTCCGGCCCATCCACGGCGCAGGCCTCGGCGCCCAGCGCCTTCAGCTCGCTGAACAGCGCCTGGCGCCGTACCACGTTCATCGTCCGCAGACCGCGCACGCCGGCCAGGCGGATGACCAGGCGCCCGACGGCCGAATTGGCGACATTCTGGATCACCCAATCACCGGGCTTCAGCTCGACGACGTCGCTCAAGAGCAGGAGCGCCGTGGCCGGATTGATGCGGAGCATGGCAGCCTGGTGGAGGGCAAGGGCGCCCGGCACCGCGATGACGTCGTCGCCCTTGACGCGCCGTCGCTGGGCCCAGTTCTCTCTCACCAGATTTATGACGAGATCCCCCGGCTTGACGTGAGCCACGCCGGCCCCGACCGTGGTCACGCGGCCGACGCACTCGGCGCCCGGCGTGGCCGGCAGCGGCGGCCGGAGGCGATAGCTGCCCCGGCACATCCAGATGTCGGCGGGGTTGATGGGAAAGGCCAGGACGTCGAACACGACCTCACCCGCGCCAGGGGCGCCGACGTCCGGGACCTCGGCGCAGCGCACGACCTCTTCGGGCTGACCGTACCGCTCGAGTAGCGCCGCTTTCATCGCTCGGCCCCGACTAGGTTGTGAGGACTTCGGCCCCTGGGCCGGCCTCGAGCTCGCAGGCGTTCACCGTCATGGCCAGCATGCTGTAGTAGCCGATGGCCCCGGTGAGCTGGATGAGCCCGTCGTCGCCGAAGCGCGCCCGCAGCGCCTTCACGGTGGCGTCGTCGACCCGGTGCTTCGTCACGAGCTGGCGGGTGAAGTCCACGATCTGGGCGTCCTCGGGGGGCAGCCCGCGTGAGTGCTTCTCGCGGATCGCGCTGATGGTCGCCTCCGGCACGCCCTGTTTCCGGGCGGAGCCGGTCTGGGCACCCCACACGTAGACCGCCTCGAACTCCCGGGCCACCACCATGGCCGCCAGCACGCGCACCCGCATGTCCAGCGAGCCCTCGAAGCGGACGTAGGCCCCCAGGTGCGCCACCCGGCCGGCCAGCTCCGGACTGTGCAGGAACATCGTGAACGGCCCCTGCAGGGCGCCGCGGCTCTTGACGATGGCGTCTACGATGGGCTGATCCTTCACCGCCACCTGGTCCTTGCTCGTGATCGAACTCAGTCTGGCCATGATCACCTCGTATTTCACACCTTCTCGAAGTCGATCCGCTCGACCACGGGCAAATCTTGAAGATAGCGGCGCAGACAGTCGAGCCCCATCTCGATGGCGCCCAGGCGGACCCAGTCGCGGCCACCGACGATGCGGCTGCGCCGGGCGGCTACCTCCGACCCTGCGGCGATGGCCAGACAGATGGAGCCCCCGAACTCGATCCGGTCCGGACCGTCGTCCAGATCGATGAGGACGGCCAGCGCGTGCGTGGCGCCCGTCTGACGGCGCGCGGCCCGCACCACCGCCTCCGCGGTCTCCCGGGTGAGCTCGCCCGGTGGCGCCGCCGCGGCGTCGAGCCCGACCGCCGCGTACACCTCGGCGAGATCGCGGGCCACGATCCCCCGGCGGAAGACCTTCTCGGCGCCGGGAAGGTGGGCGAGGCGGCCGGCGATCTGGCCGCTGGTGAAGGTCTCCACGATCGAGAGCGTGGCCTGTCGGCCGGCCAGGGCGGCCAGGATGACCCCCTCCAGGGTCTGGTCATCCTCGGCCAGGATGAAGTTGCCCAGCCGTCGGCGCACTTCCTGCTCGACCGGCGCCAGCTTCCTCCGGATGTCGTTCAGGTCGCCGCCGCGCGCGGTCAGCTTGGTCTCGAGCTGCGGGTAGTGGGCCCGGAAGCCGAGCTTCACGCTGCCGTCGGGGACGAGGTCGGCCACCCCTTGGAGCAGGCTGTCCACGTGCGACTCGCCGAGGCCGTAGGAGTGGAAGCGCTTGAGATGGATGGCCGTCTGCAGGCCGCTGCGGGCGAGGAGCCGCGGGATGACTTGCTCCTCGAGCATCCGGCGCAGCTCGCGTGGCACGCCGGGGGTGAAGAAGAACCGAGCCTTGCCGATGTCCAGCGCGAAGCCGCAGGCGGTGCCGACGGGGTTGTCGATCATCTCCGCGGTGGCCGGGAGCATGGCCTGCTTGCGGTTGTTGGGCGGCATCACCCGGCTGCGCCGGCGGAAGAACTCTTCCATGCGGACCAGCCAGTCCTCGCTGAGCACGAGCTCGACGCCGGCGGCCTGGGCGGCGATCTCCTGGGACAGGTCGTCGATGGTGGGTCCCAGGCCCCCGTTGACGATGACGGCGTCGGCGCGCTCGCCGGCGAGCTGGAAGGCCCGCAGCAGGCTCTCGCGGTCGTCACCGACCGTGGTCTCCCACCCGACCGACAGGCCGACGTCCTCGAGCTTCTGGCTGATGTAGCTGAAGTTGGTGTTGACGATCTTTCCCGTCAGGACCTCGTCGCCCGTGCAGATGATCTCGACACGCATGCCAGGGCCCCGATCATACACGACCGGCCGCCCGGCGGTCTTTTGACGATCCCGGCCGGTGGGGCTAGAGTGGGCGGTCGGAGGATTGAGAGCCCGATGACCGCTCGTGAGATTCCCACGCCGCTGGAGGCCGCCCGCAAGCTGGTGCCCATGATCCGCTCCTCGGCCGAGACCATCGAGGCCGAGCGCGAGCTGCCGCGGCCGCTCTTCGAAGCGCTGTTCGACGCCGGCCTGTTCCACATGGTGCTGCCCCGCTCCCTGGGCGGCGGCGAGCTGGACCTGCCCACCTACGTGCAGGTGATCGAGGAGATTGGCAAGGCCGACGCCAGCACCGGCTGGATCGTCAACCAGAACGGAATTTTCGCCAGCTACGCGGCCCGGATGCCACACGCGGCGGCTCGGGCCATCTGGGTGGACACGCCCCGCGCCGTCGTCGCCAACACGCCGGCGCCGACGGCCCAGGCGGTGGTGGTCCCCGGCGGCTATCGGGTCACCGGGCGCCAGGGATTCAGCACGGGCTGCCGGCACGCCGCCTGGCTGGCCGCGCACTCCACGGTGATCGAGAACGGCCAGCCCCGTGTGCTGAACGGTCAACCGGAGACGCGCTACGTGTTCGTGCCCGCCACGGAGGCCGAGCTGCTGGACACCTGGCGCGTGCGGGGCATGCGCGGGACGGGGACGCATCACTTCGCCGTCCACGATGTCTTCGTCCCTGCCGAGCGCTCGGTGCTGCAGGCCAACGCGCCCTTGGTGGAGACCGGGCCGCTCTACCAGATTCCCCGGACCTTGCTGTTCGCCTCCGGCGACGCCGCGGTGGCGCTGGCCGTGGCCCGCAGCGCCCTGACTTCGTTCTACGAGCTGGCGGGCGTCAAGGCGCCGCGCTCCATGCCGGCGCTGCTCCGCAATCAGCCCACCGTCCAGGCCAGCGTGGGGCATGGTGAGGCCCACCTGCGCTCGGCCCGGGCCTTCCTGATGGAGGCCGTCCAGGAGATCTGGATGGCGATCACGGCCACGGGCGAGATCAGCCTCGATCACCGGGCGGCCCTGCGCCTGGCCGCGACCCACGCGATCCGGCAGGCCGTGCAGATCGTGGACACCGTGTACACCGCCGCCGGCGCCACCGCGGTCTACGAGGAGCATGCCCTGCAACGTCTCTTCCAGGACATCCACGTGATCAGCCAGCACCTGCAGGGCCGGCTCTTCCACTACGAGCTGGTGGGACAGCACTACCTGGGACTTCCGATCGACCAGACGCGGCTCTAGGGGGTCAAGGGGACGAGTCGCGACCTCCGGATGCGACGGTCTCGGGTCATCAAAGGCACTCGGTGTACGAGGCTGGTCGCGGCGATGAGCTCGTCGGCCGGGTCACCTCGGAAGTCGAGGCTCCGGATCGCGCGGCAGACGTCCAGCGTCAACGGCCAGACGTGGATGCGAGCGAGTGTTCTGATGAAGTCCGGATCGTCGAGGTCGACCTCGATGCGGCCCAACTCGGACAGCTTGCCGATCTCCCACAGCACGATCGCGGCGACGCTCCACGGCTGACTGGCCAGGAGCTCATGCTCACGCCGCGTCAGCTCACCGGCGAGGGCGCCGAGGAGGATGTGGGTGTCGAGATTCAGCATCCCAGCGGACCCCCGTCGAGAATATATCGCCCTTGATGGAGAGCTTGCCCTTCAAGCTGCCGATCAGGCCCGCCGAGTCCACGGAAATGGGAATGAGCTTGGCGACCGGCTTGCCGTGCTTCGTGATGACGATTCCCTCGGGGCCGACCCGGTCGAGCAGGGAGAGGCATTGAGCCTTGAAGCGCGTGGCCGGGACAGTCTTCACGAGAGCAAGCTTACGACAGGTCAGAACTTCTGTCCACTCTTCAGGCCGCGGACGCTCCAGGTGGGCACGGGTCGGGCCAGTCCCTTGAGCGTGAGGGCCCCGACATCGTCCGCGTCGATCATGCTCTCCACCGCCGCCGCGACCCGGCTCGAGATCAGGATCTGTCCACCGGCCGCCTCCCCGCACAGCCGCGCCGCGAGGTTCGTGACGGTCCCGATCGCGCCGTAATCCAGGCGGCCCTCGAAGCCGATGGCGCCGATGGTGGCGAAGCCCTGGGCGATCCCCACACCGAGGGCCAGATCCCAGCCCCGCTTGCGCCAGCCCGCGGCCAGGCCGGCGACGCAGTCCCGCATGGCGATGGCCATGCGGATTGCGCGCTCGGCCGGGTTGGAAACCTCGACCGGGTCGTTGAAGAAGATCATCATGCCGTCGCCGGTGAAGCGCTCCAGCGTGCCCTCGTGCTCGAGGACGAGGCGGCCCATCTGCGCGTGGTACTCGCGGAGCACGCCCATGACCTCCTCGGGCTCGGCGGTCTCGGCGAACGCGGTGAAGCCCCGGAGATCGACGAACACCACCGTCACCTCGCGCCGGTGGGTCTTGAGCGGATCGCTGGCGCCGCCGGCCACGATGAGCTCGGCGAGCTGCGGCGAGAAGAAGCGCTTGAGCCGGCCGAGCTGCTCGAGCTGGGCCACCTGCTCGGCCACCCGGCGCTCCAGGGTCTGATTCCACTCCGCGAGCTCGCGGCGATGGCGCGCCTCCTGATCGTGGAGCCGCTTCTTCTCCAGACAGGCGCCGATGCGCGCCTGGAGCAGCACCGGATCGAATGGCTTGGAGAGATAGTCCTCGGCCCCGAGCTGGATGCAGCGCACCACGCTGTCCAGCTCGTCCAGCGCGGAGATCATGAGCACCGGAATGTCGCGCAGGGCGGAGTCGGCCTTGAGGCGCTGGAGCACCGCGTAGCCGTCCAGGTCCGGCATCATCACGTCGAGCAGGACCAGGTCGAGCGGGCGCGCGGCCAGCGTATCGAGGGCGGTCCGTCCGCCCGCCGCGGTCAGGGCTTCGTAGCCCTGGCGGGCGAGGCGGCGGGCGAGCATGTCGCGATTCTCCTCGTTGTCGTCGACGACCAGGATCGTGCCGCGAGACGGTGTCGGCTGACCGCTCCCTGAGGCCGTGTCGGCCGTCTGGGGCATGCCCGCCTGGGCTGCCGGCACGTCGCCGTGGCCCAACAGCTCGGCGAGCCGCTGGGCCGCCTTGCGGATGCGATCCAGGTCGCCAAGCAGCGACCCGCCGCCGGACTCCGCCGCCCGCTGGCGCAAGGTCTCGCCGGCCAGGCGGATGCGCTCGAGGAGCGGACCTAGCGTGCCGCGCGCCGCGGCCAGGTCAGGCGGGCCCGCCTGTCCTCGCGCCAGCGCCTCGTTCAGCAGGCCCAGGAGCTGACGGGCGTCGGCGCGGAGGGCCTGGAGGCCGGCGGCCAGGTCGGGCTTGTGGCCGTCCCCCAGCTCCTCCAGGAGCATCTCGGCGTAGCCGATGATGTGGTTCAGCGGCGTGCGCAGCTCGTGGCGAAGCTGCGCCGCGGGGTCTATGCTCACGCGCCGGGGGCCCGGCCCAGCAGCGCCTCGATCTTCTCGAGCAGCCGGGCCAGGTCGATGGGCTTGGTGTCGAAATCGTCGCAGCCGGCCGCCATGGCCTTTTCCCGGTCGCCGGCCATGGCATGCGCGGTGAGCGCGATCACGGGAATGGATCGCGTCTCGGGCCCGGCCTTGAGCTGACGCGTGGCTTCCCAGCCATCCAATCCCGGCAGGCTCATGTCCATCAGGATCAGCGCCGGCGCCTCCGACCGCGCCATGGCCACGCCCTGCTCGCCGTCGACGGCGATGGCCACCTCGTAGCCGCGCCGGGTCAGGCGACGGGAGAGCATGTCGCGGTTCATCTCGTTGTCCTCGACGAGCAGGATTCTGGCCATCAGGCCGTCGGCCTTCGGCGGGCCACGCTGCTCGTCACCAGCTCGCGCACCTCGGCCAGCAATTGATCGCGGCCCTGCGCCCCCTTCTGGAGGATCTTCTGGACGTAACCGTTGAGCCGCTCGTGGTCGTCGCGCGACAGGTCTCGGGCGGTGATGACGACGATCGGGATCGCGCGCCAGGCGTCGTGGCGGCGGAACTCGGTGACGAACTCGAAGCCATCCATCTCCGGCATCATCAGGTCGAGCAGGATGACGCTGGGCGAGACCTCGCGGAGGCGCTCGAGGGCCACCCGCCCGTTCTCCGCCTCCACGACCGCGTAGCCCTCGGGCTCGAGCGTGCGCCGGAGGAGCTGCCGGAGCACGGCGTCGTCGTCGACCACGAGCACGGGGAGGTCGCGCCGGTACTTCTTGAGCACCGTCACCAGGCGCTCGCGGTCGAGGGGCTTGGTCAGATACTCGGAAGCCCCCAGGGCATAGCCCAGGTTCTTGTCGTCGACGATCGTCAGCATGATGACAGGGATGTCGGCGACGTCCGGGTCGGCCTTGAGCGCCGAGAGAACCGCCCAGCCGTCCATCCCGGGCATCATGACGTCCAGCGTGATCGCGTCCGGCCGAAGCTCGCGAGCCTGGCGCAGACCCTCCTCACCGCCGGCGGCGGGGACGACCCGGAAACCTTCCTTGATGAGGAAACGCTGCATCAGATCCCGCACCGCCGGCTCATCGTCGATCACCAGCACGGTGCCGACGCCGGTCAGCGCGCGCTCGGCAGGCGCCGCGGGCGCAGCAGCCTCCTCCTCGGCGGACTCGGCGACGTGGACGGGCAGCCGGATGGTGAAGGTGCTGCCCCGGCCCGCCTCGCTCTCGACGGTGACGTCGCCCCCCATCATCCGGCAGAGCCGCCGGCTCAGCGCCAGGCCGAGGCCGGTCCCGCCGAACCGGCGGGTCGTGGCCGCGTCGGCTTGCGAGAAGACCTCGAACAGCCGCGTGAGCTGCTCGGGGGTCATGCCGATCCCGGTATCGCTCACGCTGAAGACCATCCAGCCCTGGCCGTCGAGCTCCTCACGAGCCACCGCCAGCGAGATCGTTCCCCGCTCGGTGAACTTGCACGCGTTGCTCAAGAGATTGAAGAGGGCCTGGCGCACCTTCGTCAGGTCCGCCCGCATCGTCCCGATCTCGTCGGGGCAGCGCACGTCCAGGCGGTTGGTGTTCTTGGCGGCCAGCGGCTGGATCACCGCGGCGATGTCCCGGACCAGGCCGGCCACGTCGAACGTCTCGAGATACAGCTCCATCTTGCCAGCCTCGATCTTGGAGAGATCGAGGACCGCGTTGATCAGCTCGAGGAGATGCTTGCCGGCCGCGTTGATCTTGTGCAGGTCGTCGGTGAACTGCTCGGCCCCCAGGTCGGCGGCGTCCTCCTGGAGCATCTCGCTGTAGCCGATGATGGCGTTGAGCGGTGTGCGCAGCTCGTGCGACATGTTGGCCAGGAATTCGGACTTGTGGCGGTCGGCGACCTCGAGCTGGCGGCTCTTGTCCCCGATCTCCCGGAAGAGCCGCGCGTTCTGGATGGCCAGGGCCGACTGGCTGGCGAAGGTCTTGAGGAGGGCGATGACCTCCGGAGAAAACTCTCCGGGCGTGTTCTTGTTGACGGTCAGCCCGCCGATGAGGTGATCTTCACGTAACAGCGGAATGGCCAGGAGCGCCCGGCTTCCGATCCGCAGCAGCACGTCACGGAGGGGGCCGTGGTACGCGCCCTCCTGGGCGATGTCGGGAATCTGGACCGGCTCGCGCGTCACGGCCATGCGGCCGGCGACGCCTTCACCCCGTCGGATCGGCGTGCGCCGGGCGATGGCGACGACCTC
>JBOHPM010000034.1:0-12461 GCA_050731715.1 Candidatus Rokuibacteriota bacterium | reverse complement strand
GCGCCGCGGTGGGCCTCACGCTCATCTGGGTTCAGAACACCTACAAGATCATCCGGCTGGCCGGCGACGTGTACCAGATCGACTATCTGCTCATGAAGCTGACGTGGCCGGACTTCCTGCTCGTGGTCGGCGCCACCCTCATCCTCTCGTTCCTGGCCACCATTCTGCCCGCGCGGCGCGCCGGCGCGCTGGCCCCCGTCGACGTCCTCCGCTATGAGTAGCGCCCCCGCCCTTCTCATAGGCGAAGACCTGGAAAAAGACTATCGCACCGGGCCCGAGGTGGTGCGTGTGCTGCGAGGCGCCAGCCTCCACGTACGGGCCGGTGAGGTCGTTGCGCTGGTCGGCGCGTCGGGGGTGGGGAAGTCCACGCTGCTCCATCTGCTGGGGGCCCTGGACCGGCCCTCCGCCGGCCGCGTCGTGTTCGACGGTGAGGAGATCTTCGCGCGGGGGGAGTCGGGACTGGTGCGCTTTCGGCGGCATCAGGTTGGCTTCGTGTTCCAGTTCTACAACCTGCTCGGCGAGATGACGGCGCTGGAGAACGCGATGCTCCCCGCGCTCCTGGCTCGGCGGTCCTGGAGCGAGGCGCGCCAGCGCGCCGCTGACGCGCTGACCGAGGTGGGCCTCGCCGACCGGCTGGGCCACCGGCCGGGAGAGCTGAGCGGTGGCGAGCAGCAGCGCGTGGCCATCGCGCGCGCGCTCGTGCCCGAGCCGCGCATCATCCTCGCCGACGAGCCGACCGGGAATCTCGATCCCAAGACCAGCGAAGTCGTCTTCGATCTGTTCCTGCGCCTGCAGGCCGAGCGCAGAATCGCCTTCCTCATCGCCACCCACAACCCCGAGCTCGCCGGCCGGGCCGAGCGGGCGTACCGTTTGGTGGAGGGACGCGCCCGCGAGGTCCGGCCGGGAGAATGAGCGTGCTCGCGGGGTTTCCCGCGCACTTTCGCAGGCTTAGGCCGATTTCGGAGAATATCCGTAGCGGCCCTTGGCGGCGTGGGCTATACTGAGGCCGAGTAACTAGCCGTCGGCGCAGGCAAATTGGGCGATGGTCGGCTACAGAAAGGGGTGGAGGGACTCCAGTGTTCGAACGATTCACCGAACGGGCGCGGCGGGTCATCATCTTGGCGCGGGAAGAGGCGGGCCGCTTCCGCCACGACTTCGTTGGCACCGAGCATGTCCTCCTCGGCCTTATCCGGGACGGCGAAGGTATCGCCACGGCTGTGCTGCAGCGACTCGGTCTGCGGCTGGAAACGGTCAAGGCCGAGGTGGAGCGCGCCCTGGCCGGCTTCCCGAAGACGCTGACGTTTGGTGAGGTGCCCTTCACTCCGCAAGCCAAGCGCGTGCTGGAGCTCTCCATCGAGGAAGCGCGCCAGCTCGGGCACAACTACATCGGCACCGAGCACCTGCTGCTCGGCCTGATGAAGGAAGGGCAGTCGATCGCAGCCAAGATCCTCGAATCCCTCGGGGCCCGGCTCGACGAGGTGCGCCAGGAAACCCTGGCCCTGCTCGGCGACCAGTACTATCCGCGGCCCAAGAAGCGGTCCCAGACGCCCGTCCTCGACGAGTTCGCCCGGGACCTTACCCAGCTCGCCCGCGAGAGCAAGCTCGACCCCGTGATCGGCCGCGAGCAGGAGATCGAGCGGGTCATCCAGATCCTGGCCCGGCGCACGAAGAACAATCCCGTGCTCATCGGCGAGCCGGGTGTAGGCAAGACCGCCATCGTGGAAGGACTGGCCCAGAAGATCATGAGCCACGATGTTCCCGACGTCCTGCTCAACAAGCGGCTCCTTCAGCTCGACCTGGGCGCCCTCGTTGCCGGCACCAAGTACCGCGGGCAGTTCGAGGAGCGGCTGAAGGCGGTCATGAAGGAGATCAAGCAGTCGGAGAACGTCATCCTGTTCCTTGACGAGCTGCACACGCTGATCGGGGCCGGCGCCGCCGAGGGCGCCATCGATGCCTCGAACATGCTCAAGCCCGCGCTGAGCCGAGGCGAGATCCAGACCATCGGCGCCACCACCCTGGATGAGTATCGCAAGTACATCGAGAAGGACGGGGCCCTGGAGCGCCGCTTCCAGCCCGTGCTGGTCAAGGCCCCCACGGTTCCCGAGGCGATCGAGATCATCCGGGGCCTGCGCCACAAGTACGAGGCTCATCACCGCGTCAAGATCACCGAGCAGGCCATCACCGCGGCCGTGAACCTCGCCGATCGCTACATCACCGACCGCCAGCTTCCCGACAAGGCCATCGACGTCATCGACGAGGCGTCCTCGCGGACGCGCCTGATGGCCCTGACGCCGCCCCCCGAGGTGAAGGAGATCGAGAAGGAGCTGGAGCGGGTCATTCGTGAGAAAGACATGTACCTGGAGGCCCAGGAGTTCGAGAAGGCCGCCGCCCTTCGCGAGAAGGAGAAGCTGCTCCGCCACCGCGAGGAGGAGCTCAAGCGGGAGTGGGAAAAGAACAAGGGCAAGGGCAAGCAGCTGGTCGAGGAAGAGGACATCGAATACATCGTGTCCCGCTGGACCGGCATCCCCCTGTCCAAGCTCGAGGAGAAGGAGTCCGAGAAGCTGGCCCGCATGGAGGATGCCCTGCACGACCGGATCATCGGCCAGAACGACGCGGTGGCCGCGGTGGCTCGAGCCATCCGGCGCTCGCGGGCCGGCCTCAAGGACGCCAAGCGCCCGGTAGGCTCGTTCGTGTTCCTGGGCCCGACCGGAGTGGGGAAGACCGAGCTGGCCCGCGCGCTGGCCGAGTACCTCTTCGGTGACGAGAACGCGCTGATCCGGGTCGACATGTCGGAGTATATGGAGAAGTTCTCGGTGTCGCGGTTGCTGGGCGCGCCCCCGGGGTACGTCGGTTACGAGGAGGGCGGCTTCCTCACCGAGAAGGTACGGCGGCGCCCGTACTCGGTGGTGCTCTTCGACGAAATCGAGAAGGCCCACCCGGACGTCTTCAACATGCTCCTTCAAGTACTGGATGACGGGCGGCTCACCGACTCGCTCGGCCACGTGGTGGATTTCAAGAACACGATCTTGATCATGACGTCGAACCTCGGCACGAGCCTGATCGGCAAGCGGGTCTCTCCCGGCTTCCTGCAGGAGTCCGATGAGCAGTCCTACGAGAAAATGAAGGAGCGTGTGCTGGAGGAGCTGAAGCGGACGTTCCGGCCCGAGTTCCTGAACCGCATCGACGAGATGGTAGTCTTCCACGCGCTGTCGGCAGGGCACATCAAGGCGATCGTCCGGCTCATGGTGCGACGCATCAACAAGCAGCTCAGCGAGCGGGGAATCGAGCTCATCCTCACCTCGGCAGCGCAGGAGGCCCTCGTCGAGAAGGGCTACGACCCGACCTACGGGGCTCGCCAACTCCGGCGGACGATCCAGAAGCACGTCGAGGATCCCTTGGCCGAGGCCATCATCCGGAGGCAGATCCCCGAGCACGCGCGCATCGAGGTGGACGTCGACGCGGGGACCTTCGTCTTCCGCGAGGCGGAGGCGGTCGACGCGACCCTCGAGCTTGCCGAGCACTAGTTAGGACGGCCGCGAGCCGAGAGGGCGGGTGGCGACCGCGGGGAGCGTCCGTCTCTCCATCTTTTTTTTTGTGTGCCTCGCCGTGCTGGCCCGCAGCCCCGGAGCCGACGGCCAGCAGCGACCCGTCCTGGTCAAGGAACTCGCGGTGGAGGGCAACCGCCGCGTCCAGGAGGCCGTCATCCTCAGCCGGGTGCAGACCCGCATCGGCTCCCCCTTCAACGCTTCCCAGCTCAGCGACGACCTGCGGGCTATCTTTGCCCTGGGCTTCTTTGACGACGTGCAGGCGAAGGTGGTGGACTTCGAGGGCGGCGTCAAAGTGACACTGGTGGTCATGGAGCGCCCCTTCGTGCGTGATGTCGAGTTCGTGGGTAACGCCAAGATCCCCACCGGCGAGCTACAAGATCAGATCGACATCAAGCTGGGAAGCGTCTACAACCCGGTCGACATCCGCCAAGCGAAGGACAGGCTCCTGGACCACTACGAGCAGGCCGGCTACTTCGAGGTCAAGGTCACGCCAGAGACCGAGCGGCTGAGCGGTGGCGACGTGAAGGTGGTCTTCAACATCGATGAGGGCCGGCGTATCACCATCGATCGCATCGACATCAAGGGTAATGGCGGGCTCAGCGCCCGCGAGATCAAGAAGGTCATGGCCACTCAGGAGCGCGAGTACTTTGTCCTCCGAGGGACCCTCCAGCGCCAGAAGCTGGACCAGGACGTCGAGCGCATCCTCGCCCTTTACAATGACCACGGCTACATCCAGGCCCGGGTGGAGGGGTACGACATCGCGGTGGATCGTGACAAGGCCCGGGTGACCGTCACCTTTACTGTCGTGGAGGGCCCCCAGTACCGGGTCGACCAGATCCGCATCCAGGGAGTGACCCTGTTCCCCGAGGAGGAGATCCGCCGACTGATCCGGCTCAAACCCGGAGACGTCTACTCGCGCTCCAAGTTACGGGGATCCGTGGGCGCGATCGTCGATCTCTACAGCACGATCGGGCGGGCAGCCGCCGACGTCATTCCCCGCTCGGAGCCTCTGCCCGCCACGGCCACGGTCAATCTGATCTTCGACGTCGTGGAAGGGCCCGAAGTGTACGTGGAGCGGATCAACATCAGCGGCAATACCCGGTCCCAGGACAAGATCCTACGCCGCGAGATCCCCATGGCCGAGGGCGACCTCTTCACGCTGCAGAAGCTGCAGCGAGCTCGCCAGCGCCTCATCAACCTCGGCTACTTCGAGACGGTCGAGGCCAGCACCGCGCCCGGCTCGGACCGGAACCGGATCATCGTCAACATCAACGTCACCGAGCGGCCCACGGGCATCTTCAGCATCGGTGGCGGATTCTCCTCGGTCGACAACCTCATCGGCACCATCGATATCGCCCAGCGAAACTTCCTCGGGCGGGGCTGGGAGGCCACCCTCCGCATCCGGCTGGGCAGCACCACCCAGCAGGGCATCCTCAGCTTCACCGAGCCCTGGCTGTTCGATCGCCCGCTGTCGGCCGGCTTCGATCTCTTCAATCTCCGGCGGGTGTATGACGAGTACGACTACGACTCCCTGGGCGGTGGCCTCCGCCTGAGCCATCCCTTCGCCGAGTACTGGCGCTGGCATACGGGCTACCGATTGACCCGGGACGAGGTCAGCGACGTCGTCGAGACGGCCAGCGCCGACTTGCAGGCCGAGGAGGGCGTCCGGGTCACCTCCCTGGTCTCGGGCGCCGTCATCCGCGACAGTCGCGACAACATCTTGGCCCCGACCCGTGGCGGGCACACCTCGTTCGCCGTCGACCTCGCCGGTCTGGGTGGTGATTCGCAGTTCGTCAAGACCATCGCCTTTACGACGTACTTTCAACCCATCTGGCTCAACCATATTCTGTCGGGGCGCGTCGAGGTCGGCGCAGGCTGGGGCTGGGGCGGTGAGGAGTTCCCCCTGTTCGAGCGCTTCTATCTGGGAGGCCCGAATACGTTCCGGGGTGTGAAGTTCCGGCGCATCTCGCCGGTCGACGAGAGCGGGACGCGGATCGGGGGCACATCCGAGCTGCTGGGCAACGTGGAGTACATCGTTCCCTTGCCCTTCGGCGTTCGCCTGGCCGCCTTCTTCGACATCGGCAATGTCTACGGCTTCGGCACGTCGTTCGACCCCACCGTCACCCGCGAGGCCGCGGGCGCCGGCGTCCGGTGGATGTCACCGTTCGGCCCCATCCGGGTCGACTATGGCGTGCTCCTGGATCGAAAGGAGGGAGAGGATTTTGGCGCCCTGCACTTCTCGGTCGGCTCGCCGTTCTAGGAGGGAAGCATGAGAAACGCACTGGCCGCCGCCCTGGCCGCTATGGTGATGCTGGCCGGCAGCTCCGCGCAGGCCCAGGCGCCGTCGGCGTCCTCGCGCATCGCGTTCGTCGATATCCAGCGGGTGCTCGTCCGGTCTCAGGCTGGGATGGCGGCCCGCGAGCAGCTCGAGCGGGAAAAGGCCCAGATGCAGCGAGAGATCGACACGCGCCGGCAGGAGATGGACAAGTTGCGTGACGATCTGGAAAAGAAGGGCTCGTTGCTCACGGCCGAGGCCCGCCGGGAACGGGAAGAATCCCTGGAACGCAAGCGCCGGGACGCGGCACGGCTGGCCGACGACTTCCAGCGCGACCTCGCGCGCAAGGAGCAGCAGTTGCTGGTGCGCGTGCAGCAGGACCTGGTCGTGATCATCGAGCGTCTGGGCAAGCAGAAGGGGTACTACATGATCGTGGAACGGCGCGGCGCCGGGGTGCTCTACGCCACGCCCGACGCCGACCTGACCGACGACCTCATCCGCGCCTACGATCAGGAGTCGGCGGGAAAGGGAAAGAAGTAGTCCGATGGCCGCGCCCGCCGCATTTACGCTCGGCCAGATCGCGGCGGCGCTGGGCGCCACGCTCGAGGGCGACCCCACTCGTGTGGTGCGCGGGGTGGCGCCCCTCGACGCGGCAGGCCCCGGCGAGATCTCCTTCCTCATCGACCCCCGCTATCGTGCCGCGGCCGAGCGTTCGCGGGCGGCGGCGTTCCTGGCCCCGCCGGGCGTGACGGGGTTGCCGGCACCGGTCCTGGTCACGGCTTCACCACGGCTGGCCCTCGTGGATCTCATCGCGCTGTTTCACCCGCCCGCCATCCTGCGCCCCGGCATCGCTCCGTCGGCCATCGTGGCCGGCGATGCCCACGTGGCGCCCGGGGCCTGTATCGGGGCCCTGACCGTCGTGGAGCCGGGCGCGGTGATCGGGGCCGGGGCCACGCTGCACCCGCTCGTCTACGTCGGGGCCGGCGCCGAGATCGGCGAGGAGTGTGTCCTGTATCCGCACGTGGTGATTCGCGAAGGCGTCCGCCTGGGCCGGCGGGTCATCGTGCACGCGGGCGCGGTCATCGGGGCCGACGGCTTCGGGTATGTGTTCGACGGCAACCGTCACCGCAAGATCCCCCACCTGGGGGGCGTGCGCATCGAAGATGACGTCGAGCTGGGCGCCAACACCACGATCGACCGCGGCGGGTTTGGCGATACCGTCATCCGGCAGGGCACGAAGGTCGACAACCTCGTGCAGATCGGGCACAACGTCGAGATCGGGGAGCACTCCGTGCTGGTGGCTCAGGTCGGCATCGCCGGCTCCTGCCGCATCGGGCGCGGTGTGGTGCTGGGCGGCCAGGCAGGCATCGGCGATCACGTCACCGTGGGCGATGGTGCCAGCGTGGGCGGGCAGTCCGGCGTCCACGCCGACATTCCTGCCGGGGACAAGGTCTTCGGCTCACCCGCGCGACCCCTCACTCAGAGCAAGCGCATCTTCTTGGTCGAGGGCCAGCTGCCGGATATGGCGCGGCGCCTGCGCCGGCTCGAGCGCCGAGTGGAAGCCCTGAGCGCTCGCCTGGGCGCTGGGAGCGTGGGCGAGGAGGCGACGAGTGACGATGCCTGAGGGCATCCATCACAGCGCCCTCATCGATCCCCGCGCGGTGATCGGCCGGGAGGTCCGTATCGGCGCCTTTTCCATCATCGGCCCCGAGGTGAGGCTGGCCGACGGCGTCGAGGTAGGTCATCATGTCATCTTGGAAGGGCGCGTGGATGTCGGGCCCCGCGTCCAGATCGGTCATGGATCGGCGCTCGGTGGCCGACCCCAAGATCTCAAGTTCAAGGAGGGCACGCCTTCGGGGGTCCGGATCGGGGAGGACACGGTCATCCGAGAGTACGTCGTCATCCACCGAGCCACGCGGCCGGAGAGCGTGACGGAGATCGGTCCCAAGTGCCTCATCATGTCGATGAGCCACGTCGCCCACGACTGTCGGATAGGGCAGGGGGTCATCATCATCAACTACGCCGGCATCACCGGCCACTGCCAGATCGGCGATTATGTGACAATCGGCGGCCTGAGCGGGCTGGCGCCATTCGTGCGCGTCGGTCAATACGCCTACCTGGGCGGCGGCAGCCGGGGCACCCTCGATCTGCCCCCGTTCATGCTGGCGTACGGCGCGCCTCCGGCCGTCTACAGCGTGAACGTCGTCGGGATGAGACGAGCCGGTATCCCGCCGGCGGATCGCCGCGCCGTGCAGGAGGCCCATCGCCTGCTCTACCGCAGCGGCCTCACTCCCGTGCGGGCCCTGGAGCGGATGCGGCAGGAGCTCCCGCCCCATCCGCTGGTCGATGCGCTCGTGGAGTTCGTGGCCTCGGCTTCCCGCCGCGGGATCTGCGGACCGCCGGGCGGTTGGGGTCGGGCCGCGGTCGTCGGTGAAGAGCTGGAGGCCGGCGCCGAACATGGAGGCGTACCGTGACATCAGGGAGCAGCCGCATCCGGGCCGGGGTGGTCGGCGTGGGCCACATGGGCCAGTACCACGCCCGCGTCTACGCCGAGCTATGGGACGTGGATTTCGTGGGCGTCTCTGACATCGACGGGGATCGGGCCGCCGAGGTCGCCCGGCAGTACGATACCCGCGCCTTCAGCGACCACCGGGACCTCATCGGCCAGGTGGACGTCGTCAGCGTGGCCGTGCCCACCGAACAGCACTTCCACGTCGCTCGCGATTTCCTGTCCGCCGGCGTCGGTGTCCTCGTCGAGAAGCCGATGACGCCCACGCTGGAAGAGGCGCGCGAGCTCTTCGTCATCGCCCGGCGCTCGGGAGCTGCGCTCCAGGTCGGTCACGTGGAGCGGTTCAACGGGGCCGTCCAGGAGCTCCGCAAGATCGTGGAGCGGCCGATCCTCATCGAATCCCGCCGGCTGGGGCCGTTCGTCCCCCGTGTGCAAAAAGACACGGTCGTCATGGACCTCATGATCCACGACATCGATATCGTCCTGGCCCTGGTGCCCTCGGCGCCGCGGCGCCTGGCCGCTTTCGGGGCCAGTCTCCAGTCGGACGTGACCGACGTCGCCAACGTCGGCATCGGGTTCGAGTCGGGAACCATCGCCACCATCACGGCCAGCCGCGCCACCGAGGAGAAGATCCGGACGCTGGCCATCACGCAGCCCGACGCCTACATCGTCCTGGACTATCTCGTCCAGGACATCGAGATCCACCGGCGGGCGGCCCAGGAAGCGCGCTCGAATCGGGAAGCCATCCGCTATCGCCAGGCCTCCTTCGTCGAGCACCTGTTCGTCCACAAGGACAACCCCCTCAAACTGGAGATCGCCAACCTGATTCGCACCGTGCAGCAGCTGCGCAGCGGTGAGCCGGTCGAGCTGGCCGAGCTCGACGACCTGCGCTCGCTGGCCATGGCCCTGGAGATCGAAAGGATGATCCGCGACGGGCGCTGGGAGACCGCCCTGCCGCCCAACTGGCCGTGGAGCGGACGCTCGGCCTGATGGCGGGGGCCGGGGTCCTGCCGGCCCTCATCGCCGAGCGGGCGCGCCGGGCCGGCTGGCGCGTCGTGGCGTTCGCCTTCGCGGGGAGCGGGGAGCTGGGAGGCGTCGCGACGCGGGTCGTCCCCAGCCGTCTCACCGAAGTGGGCCCCGTGCTCGAGGCGCTGAGTCGTGAGGGGGCCACGGCCGCGGTGCTGTGCGGGCGATTTTCCATGGGAGACGTGCTTCGCTCCGAGCCCGCGGACGAGACGACCCAGGGCCTGGCCGTGCGAGCGGGAAGCCGGGTCGACGTCAAGCTGGTGGAGGCCGTGATCGCCATGCTGGCCTCCGTCGGCGTCGAGGTGCTGGATCAGCGGGCGTTTCTGGGCGATCTCCTGCTGTCGGCCGGGTGCTGGTCCCGGCGCGCGCCCACCGAGGCCGAGTGGAGCGAGATCCGACGTGGCCTGGTCCTGGCCCGCCACATGGCCGACCAGCGAATCGGTCAGACGGTGGTCCTCCGGCGCGGCGCCGTGACGGCGGTGGAGGCCGTCGAGGGAACGACCGAGGCCATCCGCCGCGGCACGGCGCTGGGGGGAGCGGGTGCGGTCGTGGTGAAGGCGGTGGCCGGCGATCATGACTACCGCATCGACACCCCGGCGATCGGCACGGATACGATCGGCGCAGCCGCGACCGGCGGCGCCGCCGTGCTCGCCGTGGAGGCCGGCCGCGTCCTCTTGCTGGACCGGGTGGCCGCCATCGCCGCGGTCGATGAGGCCGGCCTAGCCCTGGTGAGCGTCGATGGCGCGGCCTGACGGCCGGCTCGCGCCACGGATCATGCTGGTGGCGGGGGAAGCCTCGGGCGACGTCCACGGGGCCGCGCTCTGCCGGGCCCTGACCGCGGCGGCGCCCGGCGCGCGTCTGTTCGGGATGGGAGGAGAGCGCATGGCCGCGGCGGGCCTGGACGTGCTGGCCGACATCCGCGATACCGCGGTGGTTGGTTTCAGCGAAGTCGTGCGCCGTTTGCCCCTGCTGCGCCGGACGTTCGGGCGCCTGGTCGCCGCGCTGGGCAGCGAGCACCCCCAGGTGGTGGTCCTGATCGACTATCCGGGATTCAACCTTCGGCTGGCCCGCGTGGCGCGGGCCGCCGGCGTTCCAGTGGTCTATTTCATCCCGCCTCAAGTCTGGGCCTGGCGGCCCGGCCGCCTGGAGACGATCCGGCGGCGCGTGTCCCTCGTCCTTGCCGTATTCCCGTTCGAGCGCGCGCTCTACGGGCTGGCGGGCGTCCCCGTGGAGTTCGTGGGCCATCCAGTGCTGGATACCCTGCCGGCCGCACCCACTCGAGCCGTCGCGCGGCGACAGCTCGACCTCGCCGACACGGAGCTGGTGATTGGCGTGTTGCCCGGCAGCCGCGCGCAGGAGATCGAGCGGCTGCTACCGGTGATGCGGGAAGCCGCTGACCGCATCGCCCGGGTCCGACCGCAGGCCCGCTTCGTCCTGGGCCTGGCCCCCTCCGTGTCGCGGGCCGCCGTCGATCGGCACCTCGTCGGCGGGCCGAAGGTGGACGTGGTGGAGGACCGTGCCCACGCGGTCATGCGGGCCAGCGACGTGCTGCTGGTGGCCTCGGGGACGGCGACGCTGGAGGCCGGCCTCCTGGGGACGCCGATGGTCGTGTGCTATCGGCTGTCGGCGGTCAGCGACCGCATTGCTTCCGCGGTGGCCCGCGTCCCCTGGGCCAGCCTCGTCAACATCGTGCTGGGCCGCCAGGTCGTTCCTGAGCTCTGCCGCCGCCGGGATGCGACCGGAGAGCGGCTGGCCCGGGAAGCCCTGCGTCTGCTGGACACACCCGGCGAGCTGAACGCGCAGCGGCAGGCGTTCCGCGAGCTCACGGCCGAGCTCGGCACGCCTGGAGTCGCCGCCCGCGCCGCTCGCTGCGTGCTCGACGTGGCCAACAACGGTAGCGCCCAAGCCCGGGCCGCCTCCTGATGTACCCGGTCTACACGGCGGTGCTGGCCACCCTCCTCGCCGGCTATCTTCCCGCCGCGCTGTGGCGCCGCCTCGCGCGCGGGGTCCCACTGCACTTGCGAGCGCGCCTGGGCTACGACACGACCCCCAATGGCAATGGTCCCGTGGCCTGGGTTCACGCCGTGTCGGTGGGCGAGGCCATCGCCGCCGCCCCTCTGGTGGAAGGCCTGCGCCGAGCGTACCCGGAGCTGCCCGTCGTGGTCACCACCGTGACCGACACCGGCGCCCGTGTCGTGCGCGACCGCTTCGCCGAGGCTGCCGCGCATCGCTTCTTCCCCATCGATCTTCCCGGCGCCGCCCGCCGCGTGGTCGGGGCCATCAACCCCGCCTTCCTCGTGTGCATGGAGACGGAGCTGTGGCCGAATACGCTCCGGGTCCTGGCCCGGCGCGGCGTGCCCGTGATGGTGGCCAACGGCCGCCTCTCCGACCGCTCCTTCCGGAGGTACGCGCTGGTGCGACCGCTGCTGCGTACCCTGCTCGAGGATATCCGCGTGTTCGCCATGCAATCGCAGGAGGATGCGCGCCGCATCATCGCGCTGGGCGCGGCCGCCGAGCGGGTCTTCGTCACCGGCAACGTGAAGAACGAGCCGCCGCCCGATCCGGCAGGCTCCGTCGAGCTCTGGTCCCGCCTGCTCGGGCTGCGCGAGGGCCAGCGCGTCTGGATCGCGGGCAGCACCCACCGTGGCGAGGAAGAGGCCGTGCTCGCGGCCCACGCCACGGCTCGCCAGAGCTGCCCGGACCTCGTGCTGGTCATCGCCCCGCGTCACCCCGAGCGGGTCCCCGAGGTGCTCGCCCTCGTGGCCGGGCGGGGCTGGCCGGTCGTGCGGCGCAGCGAGCTCCCGCGACAACACCCGGGTGATGCGGTCATCGTCGTCGATACGGTGGGAGAGCTGGCTCCCCTGTACGCCGTGGCCGACGTCGTCTTCCTGGGAGGGAGCCTCGTCCCCCTCGGGGGTCACAACATGCTCGAGCCCGCGTTGCGGCGGAAGCCGGTGCTCTTCGGGCCCCACACGACGAACTTTCGCGATGCCGCGGCCCTGCTGACCGAGGCCGGCGGCGGCATCGTCGTCGTCAACGCCGATGCGCTGACGGCGCAACTGACCCGACTCCTGCAGGACGACGAGCTTCGGCTGCGGCTCGG
>JBOHPM010000033.1:0-12497 GCA_050731715.1 Candidatus Rokuibacteriota bacterium | reverse complement strand
GAGCGCACGCTCGGTGTCATGCCGCTCTACCACACGATGGGGATTCACGCGCTGACCAGCATGGTGGCCGTGAACGGGTGCTTCGTGTGCCAGCCGGACTGGTCCCCGGCCTCGGCCCTGAGGCTGATCGCCGCCGAACGGCTCAGCGCCCTCTACCTGATCCCCACGCTGTTCTACGATCTCGTGCACGCCCCTGAGCTCGCGCGGACCGACGTGTCCACGGTGCGGAAGCTGGCCTACGCGGGGGCGCCGATGCTGGCGCCGCTGACCGAAGCCTGCCTCAAGGCGTTCCGGCCCCGGGTCTTCGTCAACCATTACGGCTCCACCGAGATCTATACGTTCTCGGTGCGGCCCGACGTGCACCTCAAGCCGGGCTGCGCGGGGCGGCCCGGCTTCCACTCCACGCTGCGCGTGGTGCGGGCCAGCCTCGAGCATCGGATCGGACCGGACGAGATCATGCCGGTCGGGGAGAAGGGCGAGATCATCGCTCGCCTCGACTCCGCCGAGGCATTTGCCGGCTACTGGAAGCGACCCGATGCCGACGCCCGGGCCCTGCGCGAGGGCTGGTACTTCACGGGCGACATGGGGTACCTCGACGACGAGGGGGAGCTCTACGTGGCCGGGCGGGTGGATGACATGATCATCAGCGGTGGCGAGAACATCCATCCCGTGGAGGTCGAGGAGGCCGTGGCCCGCCACCCCGGCGTGCGCGACGTGGCGGTGGTCGGCGAGCCCGACGAGCGGTGGGGCGAGCGCGTCGTGGCCTTCGTCGTCCCCGCGACGACCGACCTGACCCCCGCCAGCCTGGACCAGTACTGCCGGGAGAGCGCCGGGCTGGCCCGCTTCAAGCGGCCCCGCCGCGTCGTCTTCGTCTCCGAGATCCCCAAGACCGCCTCGGGCAAGATCCTGCGCCGGCTGCTGCGCGAGGGCCACTATACGGAGATCACCCGATGAGCGAGCCCCTGCGGCTGGAGCGAGCCGGTGCCGTGGCCACCATCTGGATCGATCGCCAGCCCAAGATGAACACGATGACGGTGGCCATGCGCAACGAGCTCCCGGGACTGTTCCGCGACCTCGACGACGACGCCGGCACGCGCGTGGTCGTGGTGCGCGGGGCCGGGGGGCGGGCCTTCAGCGCCGGTGGCGACGTCGCCGAGTTCCTCACTCTGGCGCCCGCCGACCTGGAGGAGTGGGGCGACACGCTGTCCTGGGCCGAGCGCTGCCGCAAGCCGGTGATCGCCGCCATCGACGGCTACACGATGGGGGCGGGCCTGGAGCTGGCCCTGGCCTGTGACTTCCGGGTGGCCACGCTGAGGTCGGAGTTCGCGTTCCCCGAAGTACGGCTGGGAATGATCCCGGGCAGCGGGGGCACCCAGCGGGCCCTGCGGCTGATCGGCATGACGCGGGCCAAGCTGTTCACGATGACGGGCCAGCGCATCGCCGCCGCGCAGGCCGAGGCCTGGGGGCTCATCACCCAGGCGGTCGCCGACGACAAGCTCGACGAGGCCGTGGCCGCGCTGGCCCGAGAGCTGGCCGACCGGGCCCCCCTGGCCCTGCGAACCCTCAAGACCGTCCTCAACCGGGGCGCCGACGCCCCGCTGGAGACGGCACTGGAGCTCGAGCGCAAGGCCTACGCCTGGCTTCGCTCCACGCACGACTACGAGGAAGGCGTGCGGGCCTTCCTCGAGAAACGTCCACCCAAGTACACGGGGAGGTGAGGATGATGGTCCGTTCACCCTTTGGGCTCACGCTCACCAATCGCGCCGTGGTGCTCGGCGTGATCAAGGCCCGCGACCTGATCGACATCACGGTGACCGCCGAGGCCTCCGGTGTCTTCGACACGGTGTGGGTCGGCGACAGCCTGCTCGCCAAGCCGCGGCTGGAGTCGGTCACGCTCCTCTCGGCCCTGGCGAGCGTGACGTCAAAGGTGCGACTGGGCGTCGGCTGCATGGCCACCTTCGTGCACCGCCACCCCGTGCTCTTCGCCCAGCAGTGGGCGAGCCTGGACGTGCTTTCGAACGGCCGCGCCTGGCTCACCGTGTGCCTGGGCGGCCCCGACGAGCATTCCCGGGCCCAGGCCCTCGAGCACGCGGTGATGAGCGTGCAGTCGAGCGAGCGGGTCCCCCGCCTCGAAGAGGGCATCGTCGTCCTGCGCAAGCTCTTCGGCGAGAAGAACGCCTCGCACGCCGGGCGCTTCTACCGCTTCGAGGGCGTCACGCTGGAGCCGCGGCCCGTGCAGCAGCCGTGCCCCATCTGGATCGCCTCCAACCCCACCAGCCTCACGTGGAAGGGCGGGGCTAGCGCTTCGCCGACCGCCGTCGAGCGCGGTCTCCGCCGGGTGGCCCGCTACGCCGACGGCTGGATGACCAACAAGGTCTCCCCCGACGAGTTCCGTCAGCAGTGGGCCCAGATCACCCGACTGGCGCGGGAGGAAGGACGGGACCCGGCCCGCCTGAGCAGCGTTCTCTACCACAACATCAACATCAACGAGGATCGCCGGGTGGCGCTCGAGGAGTCCAAGCGCTTCCTCGACACCTACTACACGTCGAACTTCAGCCCCGCCTTCGTCGAGGGGTGGACGGTGGCCGGGGGGCCCCAGCAGTGCATCGCCGAGATCCGCGCCTACCTCGAGGCCGGTCTCGGTCAGCTCGCGTTCCGCCTGTCCTCGTGGGATCAGCACGGGCAGCTCAAGCGCTTCCTGAACGAGGTGGCCCCCGCGTTCAGCGACGCGCGCCGGGGAGCCTGAGCATGCTGCGGGGCATCGACCACATCGTGATCGCCGTTCCCGACCTGGCCCTGGCCCAGAAGAGCTACGAGACGCTCGGCTTCACGGTGGTGCCGGGCGGGCGCCATCCCGTGGGCAGCCACAACGCGCTCATCGCCCTGGCCGACGGCTCCTACATCGAGCTGATCGCGTTCTACGAGCCGAGCCCCCGGCACAAGTGGTGGGTGCCGCTGCAGAAGGGCGGCGGCCTGGTCGACTTCTGCATGCAGACCGACGACCTGGCGGGCGACACCGCGGCCTGGCGGCGCGCCGGCGTGGCCATCGATGATCCCTCGCCCCTGTCCCGCGTCCGTCCCGACGGCTACCAGCTCAAATGGGTCTTGTCGATTCCCCGCGAAACCTTCAAGGGCGTGGCGCCGTTCCTGATCGAGGACGAGACCCCGCGCGAGGAGCGCGTGCCTCGCCAGAGCCGTCACGCCAACGGCGTCGTGGGAATCGGCGTGCTCACCATCGTGGTCGAGGACGTCGCCGCCGCCCGCCGATGGTACGAGGATGCCCTGAGCCGCCCCGGCCAGCCGATCGTGCGCGCCGACCTCGACGCGGGTGGGGTGCGGTTCCCCGTCGGTCCGCACACGCTGGAGCTGCTGGGGCCTCGCGGGGCGTCCAGCCCGCTGACTGCCTGGCTCGCCGAGCGTGGTCCGTCGCCATACGCGGCAACCCTGACGACGACGGCGGCCAACCACGGCCCGCTCGATCCTGGCCGGACGCTCGGCGCCCGGCTCTCACTGACAGCAGAGGAGAGGACACGATGAAGACGACATTGGCCCTGGCCCTGGCGCTGGCGGTAGGCGTGACAGCCGTGGGGGCCCAGCAACCGGTGACGCTGGCGTTCTCGAGCCTCAACGCCGGGACCGCTTGGTATGTGTACGGAGCGACGATGGCCGACCTGCTGCGCAAGTCGTTGCCCCCTGGCTCCAACGTGGACGTCAAGCCGTTCGCTGGCGGTGTCGGCAATGCCAAGCTCGTGGCCAGGAACGAGACGCCACTGGGCCTGTCCTTCACGGTGACGAATCGCTGGGCCTTCGAGGGCACGGAGGCCTATGACACCAAGCTCGACAACCTGCGAGGGCTGGTGGGCGGCCTCGACACGTACTACCTGCTGGCCGTCGCTCAGAAGAAGCTCGACATCCGCTCGCTGCGCGACATCAAGGACAAGAAGCTGCCGGTCAAGATCTATACCTTGCCGGTCGGCTCTCTGGGCGAGTTCGGCGGCCGGCAGCTGCTGCGCGCCTACGGTCTCTCGTACGCCGACATCAAGGCGGCCGGGGGGTCGACGACCCACGTCGGCTACAACGTCATCGTGGACGCGTTCAAGGACGGGCGCGCCGATGTCTTGCTGGCCGTGATCACCCCCAAGCATCCGTCGGTGTCCGAGATCGCCACGTTCACCGACGTGATCTTCCTAGGCCTGGAGCCCGAGATCATCGAGCGACTCGCCCCGCTGGGCTACACCCCGGCCATCATGCCGGCGGACACGTTCAAGAAACAGTCCGAGCCGGTGCGCACGGTCGGCTTTCCCACGGTGCTCATCACCAACAAGGACCTGCCAGAACCGGTGGCCTACACCGTGACCAAGACCCTCATCGAGAGCAAGGACGCTCTCGTGCGTGGCCACGCCGGCCTCAGCGCCTTCGATCCCCAGACCGCGTGGCGACCCGAGAAAGTCGGTATCCCGCTGCACCCGGGAGCCGAGCGCGCGTACCGCGAGAAAGGATGGATGAAATAGCGGCCGACTGGATCTTCCAGAACGGCCACGTTCTCACGCTCGATCCCCGGCGCCCACGGGCCGCCGCCCTGGCGATCGCCGGGGGCCGGATCGCCGCCGTCGGGACGGTGGCCGACGTCCGGGCCCGGCGCGGTCGCCAGACCCGCGTAATCGACCTGAAGGGCGCCACGGTGGTGCCGGGGCTCGTCGACGCCCACGCCCACCTCGACCGCGAGGGCCTCAAGAGGCTCTGCCCGAGCCTGGCCGGGTGTCGCTCCATTGCGGACATCCAGCGGGTCGTCGCTGGTTGTGCCGAGCGCCGGCCCCGGGGCGAGTGGATCGTTACGATGCCGGTCGGTCGCCCGCCCTTCTACCTGGACCAGGCCGGAGGACTGAGCGACAAGCGCTGGCCCACGCGGGCCGACCTGGACCGGGTGGCGCCCGACCATCCCGTGTACATCCGTGGCATCTGGGGCTACTGGAACAAGCCGCCCGTCTACTCCGTCGTCAACAGCGCGGCGCTCGCGCGGGCCGGCATCACCCGCGACACCGCGTCGCCCAAAGGGATCGACATCCTGAGAGACGCGGCCGGCGAGCCCACCGGCGTCTTCGTCGAGCACAACCTGATCCAGGTGATGGAGTTCACGCTGATGAAGCCGGCGCCGCGCTTTACCCACGCGGATCGCCTGCGGGCCCTGGTGGAGTCCCAGCGCCGCTACGCCGCGCGGGGTGTCACCGCCGTCTACGAAGGGCACGGCGTGGCGCCGGAGGTGCTCGCGGTCTACCGCGAGACGCACGAGCGCGGCCGGCTGCTCCTGCGCGCCACGCTGGCGCTGAGCCCCACCTGGGATGGTCTCGACGAGGCCGCCCGGGTCATCCCGCAGTGGGCGGCCTGGGCCGGGGGGCGCGGCGTGGGCGACGACCGCCTGAGGCTCTGCGGGGTGTGCCTACACATCGGCGGCGATCCGGAAGTCGCGCGCGTCCTGCATGCTGGCCAGCCCTACACGGGCTGGGCGGGCTTCGTGGAGAGCGCCAACTCGCCGGCCGAGTACCGCGAGCAGGCGCGGCTGGCCGCGCGGCACGGGTTGCGCGTCGGCACGCTCGTTACGCGCAGCCTGACGGCCGTGCTGGATGCCTGGGAGGCGATCTCCGCGGACACGCCGATCCGGCACTTGCGCTGGGCGGCTGTCCACCTCAACGTGGCCACCGCCGACGAGCTGGCGCGCCTTGCCCGCCTGGGCGCCGTGGTCACCACCAACCCCATCTCGTACCTGTGGCGCTCGGCCGCCGAGGAGGTGGCCAAGATCGGCGGCGCCGCTCACACCCTGATCCCCCACAAGAGCCTTGTACGCCGCCGCATCCCGTTCGGCCTGGCCACCGACAACAAGCCCGCCGATCCCTGGCTGGCCTTCGCCGCCGCGGTCGCCCGCCGCGCCATGACCACCGACGAGGTATTGGGCCCCGGCGAGCGGCTGACGCGGATGGAGGCGCTCAGGGCTCTCACCGTGGGCGGCGCCTGGGTCACGTTCGCCGAGCGCGAGCGCGGGATGCTGGCTCCGGGCTTCAGCGCCGACCTGGCCGTGCTGGAACAGGATCCGCTCACCCATCCCCTGGACGACATGGCCTCGCTCACCTGCCGGCTCACCATGGTCGGCGGGTGCGTCGTGCACGGCGATGCGTAACCCGCAGGCCTGGCTGGCCGCCGCCTGGTCGCTGTTCCAGCTCTACACGGCGTACGCCGGAATGTTCGACCTCCTCGTGCAGCTCCCGGTCCATGTGGCCTTCGCCGTCGCTCTGGGATTCCTCACGCTGCCGGGGGACGCTCGCCCGGTGCCGTGGCAGCGGTGGCTGGACGGGGCGGCGGCCATGCTGGCGCTCGCCTGCGCGGCCTACTTCGTCGCCCACAACGAGCGACTGGCCAGCCGCATGGCCATGGTAGACGACCCCTGGCGAATCGACGTGGTCGTGAGCCTGGTCTTCGTGGCGCTGTTGCTGGAAGCTTCGCGACGCCACATCGGCAGCGCGCTGGTGATCCTGGCGCTGGCCTTCGTCGTCTACGGTTTCGTGGGACCCTGGTTGCCTGGCTTTCTCTCCCACGGCGGCGTCAGCGCCCTCAAGCTCATCGACCAGCAGATGCTGACCACACAAGGCGTCTTCGGGATCCCCGCGCTGGTCTCCGCCACGTTCATCTACCTGTTCGTGGTCTTCGGGGCCGTGATGCAGCAGGGAGGGCTGCTCCGCTTCTTCACCGACCTGGCCCTGGCCGTGGCCGGATGGACCAAAGGCGGAGCGGCCAAAGTGGCGGTGATCTCCAGCGGGCTCTTCGGCACGGTCAACGGCAGTGCCATTGCCAACGCGGTGACCACGGGCAGCTTCACCATCCCCCTGATGATCCGTTCCGGCTACCGGCCATCCTTCGCCGCCGGCGTGGAGGCGACGGCCTCGATGGGCGGCCAGCTGATCCCGCCGGTGATGGGCGCGGCGGCGTTCATCATGGCCGAGACGCTTGGGGTGCCGTACGCGACCATCGCGCTGTCGGCGGCGATCCCCGGCGTGCTCTATTTCGTGGCGGTCGGCGTGATGGTCCACCTGGAGGCGGCGCGAACGGCCCTGCCGATCCTGCCGCGATCCGAGCTGCCCCGCCTGGCACCCGTGCTTCGGCGCGACCTCCACCTGCTGGCCGGTCCGGCGGTGCTGCTGTGGTTCCTGGTGGAAGGCCGTTCTCCGCTCTTTGCCGGTTTCTGGGCGCTGGTGGTCGCCGTCGTGATGAGCTGGCTACGCCGCGAGACCCGCATCGGTCCCGCAGAGGCCCTGGCGGTGCTCCGGGACAGCGCCAGGAACGCGATGCCGGTGGCGCTGGCCTGCGCCACTGTCGGCATCGTGGTCGGCGTGGTGTCGCTCACCGGGCTTGGACTCAAGCTGGCCACGGGGATCGTGGGCATCGCGCAGGGCAATCTCTTCGCCACGCTGGCGCTGACCATGATCGCTGCGCTCGTGCTGGGCACCGGCCTGCCCACCTCGGCCACCTACATCATCACGTCGATCATGGCGGCGCCGGCGCTGGTCCAGCTGGGCGTACCCACGCTCGTCGCCCACATGTTCGTCTTCTATTTCGGCATCCTGGCCGACCTGACGCCGCCGACCGCGATCTCCGCCTACGCGACGGCCGCCATCGCCCGGGCCAACGTCTGGGAGACCCAGTGGAAGGCGATGACGCTCGCGCTGTCCGGCTTCATCATCCCGTTCTCGTTCGCCTATGATCCGGCCCTCCTGCTGATCGGCGCCGGACCGATCGGAATCGCGCTGCGGACGGTGGCGGCGACCCTGGGGATCCTCATGCTGGGAGCGGGCGCCATCGGCTATCTGCTCGCGCCCACGCGGCCCTGGGAACGGGTAGCCCTGCTGGCCGGGGCGGTCCTGCTGATCTTCCCGGGGTTGCTGACCGACCTCACGGGCGCCGCTTGCCTCGCCGCGGTGCTGGCGAGCCAGCGATGGGCGCGCCGCCGGGCCGCGGCTCCAGCCCTCCGCTGACGGCAAGACGCTGGGTGAGAGCCGGGGGCGGAGCGCTCGACAACGGCCGGCCGCTTGATCACCGCATCGGTCTGACGTACGGTGGCCCAGGCTGACTACGAAGTTCGAGCTCACGATCAACCTCAAGACCGCCCTTGCCCTCGGTCTGATCCTTCCGCCGGCGCTGCGGCTGCGGGCCGATAAGCTGGTCGACTGAGCTTCGCTGCACCTCAATCCCCGTACAGGTAGCGGGGCAACCAGAGGGTGAGCTCCGGGTAATACCACGTCAGGAAGAGACAGACGAGCTGGATGGCCAGGAACGGGTACATGCCGTTGTAGATCTGGTTCAGCGTCACGTGGGGCGGCGAGATGCCCTTGAGGTAGAAGGCGGACATTGCCACCGGGGGCGACAGGAACGCGGTCTGGAGATTGACCGCGATCAGGACGCCGAAGAGCAGCGGATCGACCTTGAACTCGTCGAGCATGGGCAGGAAGATCGGGACGAAGATGATGATGATCTCCGTCCACTCCAGCGGCCAGCCGAGCAGGAAGATGATCGCCATGGCCACCCACAGGAAGGTGCCGCTCGACATCCCGCTGCCGACGATCCACTCCTCCAGGGTCCGCTGGGCCCCCAGGCGGGCGAAGACGGCGGCGAACAGGGTCGAGCCGATGAAGAGCCAGGCCACCATCGACGTGGTGCGGCCGGTGAGGCGGACCGACTCCGCGATCATCTTCCAGTTCAGCTTGCCGTACAGCGCGGCGATCATGAACGAGAACAGGGCGCCGAGGGCTGCGGCTTCCGTCGGCGTCGTCCAGCCGATGATGATGATCCACAGGACCGCGACGGTGAGCACGGTGATGGGCACCGAGGTCACGGTGACGTCCCACAGGATCCTGGCCCATCCCATCGACCGCTCTTCCTTGGGCAGGGGCGGCCCCAGATGCGGCTTCCAGATGCAGACGCCGATGATGTAGATCAGGAACAGGGCCGAGAGGAGGAACCCCGGTCCGAAGGCTCCCGCGTAGAGCCTGACGACCGAGATACCCGCCGTGGCCGCGTAGACGATCAGCATGACGCTCGGAGGGATGAGGATGCCGAGCGTCCCTGCCGAGGTGATCGTGCCCGCCGCCAGCGAGACGGAATAGCCGGCCCGCAGCATGGCCGGCATGGCCAGCACCCCCATCAGGGTCACCCCGGCGCCCACGATGCCGCTGGCGATCCCGAAGATGGTCCCCACGACCATCGTCGTCACCGCCAGGGAGCCGGGCAAGGGACCGAACAGCAACCGATAGCTGTGGAACATGCGGTCCATGATGCCGGCGCGCTCCATCACGTAGCCCATCAGGATGAAGAGCGGGGCCGAGATCAGCACGTCGTTCGACATCACGAAGAAGGCCCGCTGGACGAAGAGGTCGAAGACCTGCCAGCCCAGGGTGGCGCCTCCGAAGAGCACACCGAGCCCCATGAGCGTGAAGGCCGTGGGGAAGCCGAGGAAGATCGTGAGCACCATGATGCTCAGCATGATGAGGCCGATGATGGGCTCGCTCACGGTCAGGGCGCTTCCTGGACGTCCTCGATGCGGGCCGGCCAACGACCGGTGCGCAGCGCGAGGATCGCACGCATCACCTCGGCCACGCCCTGCAGCCCCGTGAAGAAGCCGGCCACGGGGATCACGGTCTTGAAGTGGTAGAGGGGCGGCCCACTCGGCGTCAGCATCGAGCGCTCGCCGAACCGCCAGGCCATCTCGGCGAAGTAGTATCCCGCCCACACCAGGGCGATGATCCCGGGGAAGAAGAACACGAAGAAGAGGATCAGATCGAGCGTGGCCTGGGTGCGCACCGACCAGAAGCGGTAGAAGACGTCACCGCGGACGTGGTTGTTCTGGGCCAGGGTGTACGCGCCGCACAGCATGAACTGGGTGCCGTAGAGCATGTAGGTGACGTCGTAGGCCCACTGGGTGGGGGCGTTGAAGAAGTAGCGGAGGTTGACGTCCCAGGTGGTGACCAGCATGAGGGGGATGACCAGCCAGCAGAACGGGATCCCGATCCACGTGCTGACCGTGTCGATCCACCGGATGGCTGTTTCCAGACCTGGCCCTCCCGGACGATGAACCGGGGGGCCCGCGGCGGGCCCCCCATCGCACCAGACCCTTACGACTTCTTCGCCTTGAAGTAGTGGTTGTAGGCGGGCTCGTTGTCCACCATGATCTCCTGGCGGAGCGGTACCACGCGCCCGGCCCACTTCCGCTGCGACTCGATCACCTTGGTGAAGAAGGCGTTGCCCTCCGACTTCTCCTTGACGATCTTGTCCCAGGCCTTGAGCTGGGCTTCCAGCACCGTCTTCGGCGTCTTCACCACGCGGACCTTGTGCTTCGTCTTCAGTTCCAGGAGATCCGTGGAGTTGCGGTCCATGAACTGCCAGGTCATGTCGGCCGACTGGGCCATGGCCGCATACTTGAAGATGGCCTTGGTGTGGTTGTCGAAGCTCTCCCACTTCTTCTTGTTCACGAGCAGCTCGAGAAACTCCACCGGCTGGTGGTAGCTCTGCACCATGTAGACCTTGGACACGTCCTGGAAGCCGAGCATCTTGTCGGACGTGGGGTTGTTGAACTCGGCGGCGTCGATGACGCCGCGGTCCAGGGCGGGGATGATGTCGGCCCCGCCCATGATGACGACCGACGCCCCCATCTGCCGGAACAGCTCGGCGGACAAGCCGACCGTGCGGTACTTGATGCCCTTGAGATCCTCGGGCTTCTTGATCTCCCCCCGCTTGAACCAGCCGAGCGGCTGGGTCGGCATGGGCCCGAAGAACATCGCCACGACCTCGAGCTTCATCTCCTTGAGCAGCTCGTCGTAGAGCTGCTGGCCTCCGCCGTAGTAGATCCAGCCCAGGAACCCCTCGGCGTCGAGGCCCCAGGACGGACCGGTGCCGAAGAGACTGAAGGCCACCTGTTTGCTGAACCAGTAGGCCGGCACCGCCGCACCGCCGTCGAGGGCCCCCGTGTGCACGGCCTCGATGATCTGGAACGGCCCCGACACGGCGCCGACGGGAAGCATGTCGATGCGGATCCGGCCCCCCGACAGCTCCTCGATCTTCTTGCCCAGGTTCACGTACTGCTCGTGGAAGATGTCCTTGGGGGGCACGCCGCTCTGGATCTTGAGGGTGATCGTCCCCTGGGCCGGGCTTCGCACCGGGCCCATGGCGGCGGCGGCGCTGGCTGCGATGGCCGCGCCCTTGAGGAAACGCCGCCGCGATGGCGCCTCGACGCCCTCGGAGCCCTTCTTGGGAGCGATGGCCTTGGTCGTGCTCTTCATACGCCCCTCCTGCCTGGCTGGTGAGCGCTGCGTTGTGGGCCTGGGAACCGTGGCGCAGACCGTAGCGACCACCGTGGGCTTTGTCAAGGCAGGCTCGCGTTCCGGTACCGATGTCGATATAGTTCACTGCTGCAGATAGCGTCGGACGGGGCGGGGGTGACGAGGGCTCATGGCCTTCATGGATCTGCGGCAGTGGATCGCGCTCCTGGAGCGGGAAGGGGAGCTGCGTCGAGTCAAGGCCGAGGTCGACTGGGACCGGGAGATCGGCGCCATCGCCCGGCGCGTGCTGGAAAAGAAGGGCCCGGCGCTCCTCTTCGAGACCATCAAGGGTTATCAGAGCGGGCGTTGCACCAAGCTCTTCACCGGGGGGCTGGGGGATCGACGCCGAATGGCCCTGGCCCTGGGCTTCCCCAAGGACGCAGCGAACCGCGAGCTCGTCCAGTACGTGATGGGCAAGAATCGCGAAGTCGTCCCGCCTGTGCTCGTGCCGACCGGGCCCGTCAAGGAGGTGATCGTTCGCGGGGACGGGGTGGACCAGACGGAGTTCCCGGTCCCCCGCTGGCACTTCCGGGAGGGCGGCCGCTACATCCACACCTTCTCGTGCATCGTCACCCGCGACCCCGAGACCCGGAGCATGAACGTGGGGATCTACCGGGGCATGATCGGCCGAAAGAACACCGCGCCCATGCTCCTCATCAAGGGTGGTCAGCACTGGGGGCAGCACTTCGTGAAGTACGCGGCCCGGGGCGAGCCGATGCCGGTGGCCTGCGTCATTGGTTGGGATCCGATCATGCCGTTCCTCGCCGGCTCGCCGCTGCCCGCCGGCGTCTGCGAGTGGGACGTGATGGGGGCCTACCGGGGCGAGCCTGCCCAGCTCGTGCGCTGCGAGACCGTCGATCTGGAGGTCCCGGCCACGGCCGAGATCGTCATCGAAGGCTTCATCAGCGACGACCCGGCCACCTGGGAGATCGAGGGGCCCTTCGGCGAGTTCACCGGCTACGTGTCCGACCTGCCCACGCCGCGGCCCACCATGCGCGTCACCTGCATCACCCATCGGCGCGATCCCGTCTTCCGCGGCTGTCTGGAGGGTACGTTGCCCGGCTCGTACAGCGAGAACAGCGTCATGTCGTCCGCCCAGCGGGCGGCCATCGCCTGGGCCATCCTCAACGGTGCGGGAAT
>JBOHPM010000032.1:0-12540 GCA_050731715.1 Candidatus Rokuibacteriota bacterium | reverse complement strand
GTCGCTCCGTGAACTGGGCCCGGCATGGGTGCGTCCGGCGCTGCCCCTGGCCACGGCGGGCGCGACGAGCGCGTTTCCCTACTTCGAAGAGCGGCGCCGGGTCGAGGACGAGCGACGCGAATCGGGCTCGCGGTGACGCCGGCTCACCTCGGGGAGGAGTCGCGGATGGTCCGGGCGCGGGCTTCGAGCACGTCCGCTTCCGTGTTGCGGTTCGCGGCCCGCAGCAGCCCGGCGTACCGCTCGAGCGTCAGCGCCACGTCGGGATGCTTCTCGCCCAGCGCCTGCTCCCGGATGCGGAGCGCGCGTCGGAGCAGGGGCTCGGCCTCGGCGTAGCGCCGCTGCAGGCGGTAGAGATCGGCGAAGTAGGTGAGAATGCCGGCGACGCCCAGATGGTCCGGTCCCAGGGCCTTCTCCTGGATGGCGAGGGCGCGACGAAAGGCCGCTTCCGCCTCGGTCGGGCGGCCCCGGCCTTGCTCGATGATGGCCAGGTTGGCGAGCGGGGACACCAGCGCGGGGTGCTCGGGGCCCACCGCCTTCTCCTGAATCGCCAGGGCGCGCTCCACCAATGGCGCGGCCTCCGCGAACTTGCCTTGCAGGCGCAGCAGGCGGCCGAGGTTGTTCAGCGTCCGGCCCACCCACGGATGATCGGGTCCGAACGCCTTCTCGAGGATCGTCAGCGCGCGCCGGTAGAGCTGCTCGCCGCTGGCGAAGCGCCGCTGACCGACCTCCACATTGGCCAGGGTGAGCAGTGTCCGCGCGACGTCGGGGTGCTGGCCACCGAGGATTTGCTCCTTGAGGGTAAGCGCGCGACGCAGAAACGGCTCCGCTTCGGGGTACCGGGCCTGATCGTCGTAGAGCGCCCCGAGACTGTCCAGCACGTGCGCGACATCGAGGTGCTGTGGCCCCAGGGTCTTTTCGCGGATCGCCAGGCAGCGTCCGTAGGCGGCCTCCGCGTCTTTGTACCGGCCCTGGGTGAGAGACAGGTCCCCCAGATGATTCAGGATGACAGCGACGTCGGGGTGCTCAGGCCCCCCGACGGTTTCCTGGATCGTCAGCGCGCGCCGGTACAGGCCCTCGGCCTCGGCGAACCGGCCCTCGGTGGCGCGGAGGTTCGCGAGGTTGATGAGCGCCTGGGCGACAGCGGGATGCGACGGCCCGAACGCCCGCTCGCGAATCGCCAGCGCGCGCTGCAGCGAGGCGTCGGCCTCGGCGTAGCGGCCCTGGATGTGGTCCAGCTTGCCCAGATTGCTGAGGACGGTGGCGGCCTGCAGGGTCCCGGGGCCTCGGGCTCGTTCGAAGATGGCGAGCGATCTCCGGTAGAGTGTCTCGGCCTCCGCGTATCGGCCCTGGGCATCGAAGAGCGCGGCCCGGGCGTTGAGGGCGTTGGCGACGTCCTGATGCTCGGCTCCGTGCTGCTTTTCGAGGAGCGCGAGCGCTCGCGACAGCGCCTGCTCCGCCTCGGGGTACCGGGCCTGCAGCCGATAGAGATCGCCGAGATGGTAGAGCGGCGCGGCCAGCAGCGGTTCCGATCTCGGAGCTTTCTCCAGCACGACTAGCGATCGGCGCAACGCCTGCTCGGCTTCGGGATACCAGCCCTGGGCGACGTACACCTCTCCCAGCCCCGTGAGGGTGGCTGCCACCTCGGGGTGCACAGGCCCCAGAGTCTTCTCCTGAATCGCCAGAGCCCGCCGGTAGAGGGCCGCGGCCTCGCTGGGGCGGCCCCGCTGCTGGTAGTGCCGGGCCAGACTGGCGAGCGACGCCGCGACGTCGGGATGCCCGCCGCCAAGGGCTCGCGCCCGGGCCTCCAGCGCCCGCTTGAGGAGCGCTTCGGCCTCTTCGAAGCGGGCCAGCTCGTCGTAGAGTGCTGCGAGCGCGGTCAGGCTTTGCGGCAGGCGCGGATCATCGGGGAGAAAGCGCTCGGCCTCCGCCACGGACGTCACGAACAGACGCTCGGCCTCGGCGAGCCGTCCCTCTTGCGCCGCGGTCGTGGCTGCCGCCATCAGCTGCTCCCAGCCCTGGCCCTGGCCCCAGGCCCAGGCGGGACCGACCGCGGCGGCCCAGAGCAGGCCCATGACGATCCGCCTTCGGAGATTCATGGTGCAGCGTAGCCAGTGCGCTGGCGAGGCGCCTATCTTTTCCTGTGGGTGTCGAAAATCGAGCGGGGCCCTGGACGCGCCCTATTTCGAGTAGAATCTCGCCAATCATGGGGCAGTTGGCTGAGCTACTCGGACAGAGTCCTGGAATCATCGGCGTCCGGGAGACCGTGAACCGGCTGCTCCAGCGTCATTCCGAGGGACGCCGCCTGCCCCCGATCCTGATCCAGGGGGCGACGGGGACCGGCAAGGGTCTCCTGGCTCGCGCGATCCACCGGTCCGGCCCGCGCCACGACGGCCCCTTCGTCGATCTGAACTGTGCGGCCATCCCCGAAACCCTGCTGGAGGCCGAGCTCTTCGGCTTCGAGCGCGGCGCCTTCACCGACGCCCGCCAGGCCAAGCCCGGGCTCTTCCAGCAGGCCCACGGCGGGACGATCTTCCTCGACGAGATCGGGCTCTTGCCCGAGGTCTTGCAGGGCAAGCTCCTCAAGGTCATCGAGGAGCGAACGGTCCGGCGCCTGGGCGGCACCAGGATGGAAAGCGTCGATGTGTGGGTCATGGCGGCGACCAGCGCCGATCTGTCCGCAGCCGCCCATGACCGAATATTCCGCGAGGATCTCTATCACCGCCTGGCCGTGCTCACCCTGCGCCTGCCGGCGCTTCGCGAGCGGGGCGATGACATCACGCTCCTGGCCGAGCACTTCCTGGCCCGCTCCTGCGCGGACTACTCGCTGCCGGCCAAGTCGCTGGATGCCGGCGCCCGCGCGGCCCTGCTGGGCCACGACTGGCCCGGCAACGTCCGCGAGCTCGCCAACATGATGGAGCGTGTCGCCCTGCTCGCCGACGAGATGCTGGTCACCGCCGCCATGCTCGAGCTGCCGACGGCGCGTGCCTCGGGACCGGGCCGCGAGCGGATCCCGCTCAAGCAAGAGCTGGGTAGCGTCGAGCGCGAGCACCTGCTGGAGGCGCTCCACGAGACCAGCTGGAATCTATCGCGGGCGGCCGCCCGCCTGGGAATCCCGCGCAATACGCTCCGCTATCGGCTCGAAAAGCACGGCCTGCGCCAGGGCACGGCCGCGCGGGTGCCGGTGCCGCCCGAGCCGGCCGCGGCGTCCGTCCCCCGGGGGCCAGAGACCGGGACGCCGGGCTGGGTGAGCCTGCGCTGGGAGCCTCGTCGCTTGACGCTGCTTCGGGCGGCGCTGACGTGGACAGCGGCCGACCGCTCCGGCCCACCCCGCCGCGGGCTGGAGGCCGTAGCCGACAAGGTGAGTGCCTTCGGTGGCCGGGTGGTGGAGCGCGGTCCACAGGGGCTGGTGGCGGCGTTCGGGCTCGACCCGGTGGAGGACGCGCCGCGCCGCGCGGCGCACGCCGCGATCGCCGTCCACAAGGCGGCCGGCCGCGCGCGGGCGGAAGGCGAGCCGGTGGCTGTCAAGCTGGCCATCCATGTGGGCCGGCTCCTCGTCGGCACCGCCGGCGGCGCCGTCGAGATCGACCTGGACGCCAAGCACCAGGCGTGGACCATTCTCGACGCGCTCCTGGCTCGCGCCACCCCGGACACCGTCGTGGTCAGCGAAGCCGCCGTGCCGTTTCTGGAGCGCCGCTTCGAGCTCAGCGCCGAGAGCATGCCAGAGCGGACCCGGGGCCGGGTGTACCGCCTCGCCGGCCACGAGCGCCCCTTCGGAGTGGGCCGCCGCATGGCCCCATTCGTGGGCCGGCGCGACTCCCTGCAGCTCCTGCACAACTGTCTGGCCGCGACGGTGCGCGGGCAGGGCCAGCTCGTCGGCGTCGTGGGCGAAGCCGGCCTCGGCAAGTCCCGGCTGATCGCGGAGTTCCGCGAGAGCCTGGGGGGTCTGCCCGTGACCTACCGGGAAGGCACCTGCCTGTCCTACGGCGGCGCCATTCCCTACTTGCCCGTGCTCGCCATTCTGCGGCAGAACTGCGGGATCGCCGAATCCGACACCGCGCCGACGATCGTCGAGCGGGTGCGCCGCAGCCTGGAGACGGTCGGGATGAACCCCGACGAGCGAGCGCCCTACCTCTTTCAGCTCCTGGGCTTGCGCGAGGGCACGGAGGCCCTGGCCGCGCTGACGCCGGAGGCGCTCAAGCTCCGCACCCTGGATACGCTGCGCCAGATGGTCCTCAACGCCAGCCGGCAGTGGCCCATCGTCTTCGTGGTCGAGGACCTGCACTGGATCGACCGCACGTCGGAGGAGCTCTTTGCCGCGCTCGTCGACGACCTCCCCGGCGCGCCGATCCTCTTCGTCGCGACCTATCGCCCCGGCCACCGGCCGCCCTGGATCGACAGGTCGTTCGCGACCCAGGTCGCGCTGCCGCCCCTGGCCGCCGAAGAGAGCCGCGCGATGATGCGCGCTGTGCTCCGGCGCGAGGTTCCCGAGGCCCTGGCCCGGCTGATCCTCGACAAGGCCGAAGGCAATCCCTTCTTTCTCGAGGAGCTCTGCCGCACCGTCGAGGAGCAGGAGGATCTCGCGGCCATCCCCGCCGTGCCCGACACGGTGGAGGCGGTCCTGCTCGCCCGCATCGAGCGCCTGCCCGAGGAGCCCCACCGCCTCCTGCAGACGGCTGCGGTGCTCGGCCGGGAGTTCCCGCTGCGACTGCTCAGCGCCGTGTGGGAAGGGCAAGGGTCGCTGCAGGAGCACCTGGGCACTCTGGCCGGCCTGGAGTTCCTCTACCGCCGGGCCAGTGGCGACGACGGCGTCTACGTCTTCAAGCACGCCCTGACCCAGGAAGTAGCCTACGCCAGCCTGCCGCCGCTGCAGCAGCGCGTCCTGCACGTCGCCGCCGGGCGGAGCCTGGAAGCCCTCTACGCCGACCGGCTGGACGAGGCCTACGACCGCCTGGCCTATCACTACGCGCGGACGGACGAGGCGGCAAAGGCGGTCGAGTACCTGAGCCGGTTCGCGGACAAGGTGGCCCGCAACGCCAACGAGGAGGCCGTGCGCGCCCTCAAGGAGGCCTTGCAGCACGTCGAGCGGCTGCCCGCCGAGGTGCGGGATCGCCGCCACCTCGAGCTCGTGCTGCGCCTGCCCTACTCGCTCGTCCCCCTTGGGCGCATCGAGGAGATCCAGGATCTCCTGCTCCGGGAGCGCGAGCGTGTGGAGCGGTTCCAGGACGCGGTGCTGACGAGCCACTACTACTTTCTGCTGGGCCGCACCCACATCCTCGCCAGCCACGAGCAAGCCGTCGAGTGCGCGCGGCGCGCGATCGCCGCGGCGGAGCAGTGCGGCGACGACGGCATGAAGGGCCGGGCCTACAGCGTGCTCGCCCTGGCCGCCGCCCTCGGGGGACGCGCGACCGCGGGCATGGAGGACGGCCGGATGGCGGTGGCGCTGCTCGAGAAGACCGGTGACCGGGCGTGGCTCGGCGACGCCTACTGGGCGCTCGGACTGTGCTGCAGTCAGACCGCCGCGTTCCCTGAAGCGCTGGCCGCCGAGGCCCGTGCCCAGTCGATCGCCGAGACCATCGGCGACCAGCGGCTGGGCGCCTCGGCGGCCTGGGTCACCGGCCTCGTCCAGGCCGCGATGGGCGAGCGCGAGCAGGCCGTCGAGACCTGTCGGCGCGCCGTGCAGCAGGCCCAGGATGCGCTCAACGTCGCGATCACGACGGGCTGCCTGGGGTTCGCCTACCTCGAGAGCGGCGAGGCGGCCAAGGCCATCCCGGCGCTCGAGCAGGCCATCCCGGTGCTCCACCTCTCCCGTTTCCGCACCTTCGAAGCCTGGTTCACCGTCTTCCTGGCCGAGGCCCATCGCCGGGAGGGCCGCCTGGAGATGGCCGAGCCGCTGGCCCGGCGCGCCCTGGAGATCGCCACGCAGGCCAAGTTCGGGATCGGGATGGGCTGGGCCCAGCAGGCGCTGGGGCGCATGGCCGCGGCCCGGGGGGACCTGGGCGCCGCCGAGGCGCGATTCCAGGAGGCCCGGCAGACCTTCGACGCGCTGCACTCGCGCTACGAGTCAGCCCGGACCTCGCTGGACCTGGCAATGACCGCCGCCGCCCGGGGCGACAGTCCGGCGGCGGGCAAGCACCTCACGGCGGCTCGCGCACTGTTCGCCAGGCTCGGCGTGGGCCGCTACGTCGAGCGGGCCGACGCCGTGGCCGCCGAGTGGGGGATCTGAGCCGGCATCCCATGCCGACCGCGCGTCTCGGCATCCGTCGCGCCCGATCCGGCGACGTGCCCACGATCCTGACCCTGATTCGCGGCCTGGCCCACTACGAGCGGCTCCTGCCCCAGGTCGAGGCGAGCGTCGCCCACCTCCGCCGGCACGGCTTCGGTCGCCGGCAGTACTACGAGGCGCTGATCGCCCGGCGGCACCGCCACCCCGTGGGGTTCGCGCTCTACTATTTCACCTACTCCACGTTCCTGGCTCGGCCCACGCTCTATCTCGAGGACCTCTTCGTGCTCCCCGACGAGCGTCGCCAGGGCGTGGGGCGGGCGCTGCTGCGAGCCGTGGCCGCCGTCGCCGTGCAGCGAGGCTGCGGGCGGATGGAGTGGGCCGTGCTGGACTGGAACCGCCCGGCGATCCGCTTCTACCGGCGGCTCGGCGCCCGGCTACACCGCGAGTGGCTTCTCACCCGCCTCACCGGCGCTCCCCTGCGACGTCTGGCCGGGGCGCGGCCGGCAGCGACCGGCGCACGAGGACGGCGCCGATCACGAGCAGCAGGACGACGAGGACGCCGGGCAGGATCCCGGGCGCGCGCTCGGTGAGGAGCCCGCTCAGGAACGGTCCGAGGAACATCCCGCCGTCGACACCCACGCGATAGACCGCCGTCCGCCAGCCGATCTGCTCGAGGGGCGTCTCGCCGCGCAGCAGGCTGAGCGGCAGGGTCCACGCGGCCATCGCGATCCCGACGAGCGCGCAGCCCGCCAGCAGCATGGTGAAGTCGCCGAAGGCGACGAGCGCGACGCCGACGCCGAACACGAGCAGCATCAGCCCCAGCACGCGCGAGGCCCCGTGCCGGTCGGCGAGCGCCCCGACGGGGAGCAGGCAGACGATATCGCAGAGCTGCAGGATCAGGAGCAGACCGGCGATGCCGCTCCGGCTCAGCGCGAACTCGCGGTCGCCTCGCAGCGGGATGGCGAACTGCTCGAGCGTGGCATAGGCTACGGCGATGACGCCGCCGGCGGCGAAGGCCAGCACGACCCCGCGGGTGATCGGCGCCCGCCCGATGGCGGCCCGCCGCCGCGGGAACCACCCGCCCGCTCCGGTAGCTTCCACCGGCACGGCGGCCAGCACGGCCGGGATCAGGGCGATCCCCACCAGTTGAGGAGCGCAGGTGAGCAGGAACGCCAGGTTCCACGGCAGGCTCGTGGGCATCAGCCCGATGAGCAGCGTCGCGCCGAGAATGCCCAGCATCGCCGACAGCTCGAACGCGCTCAGCGCCGAGCTGAGCCGCCCCGTCGCTTGATAGCGCAAGATCGCCGTGAGGCCCGCGACCAGGCCCAGGGCGTGGGCCACCCCCATCAGGGCGCGGGCCACCATCAGGACGGCAAAAGGCCCGCCGCTGCCGAGCAGGATCACGCCTCCGGCCAGCAGCAGCGGCGACAGCACCAGGGCCCGCCGCAGATGACGGGTGATGAAGACGCCCACGGGAATGTCGGCGAGCATCCGGGCGAACCCGAACGCCGCTGCCACCGCGCCCAGCTGCCAATCAGGCAGGGCGCCGGCCCGGCCGATCTCGGGCAGCAGGGCCGGGAAGGCGCCGCTGGACACCGTGTTCGCAAAGATCAGCAGGCAGAGCAGGACGATGAGGGGCGGCGGCCGCACAAAGGCCGATTGTATTATCCTTGTGTATAATCCCCGCCAATCCCCGCCCCCACGGGCTGGAGGTGAGGACAGCCATGCACCGGATCAACGGTTCGCTCGCCCTCCTCCTCGGCATCGCTCTGGTCGTCCTGGTCGCCGCGCCCGCTCAGGCCGCGCCCGAGGGTCAGCTTGCCTGGGCCGTCCACTTCTCGCTGGCGCCGACCTGGTTCGACCCGGCAGAAACACCGGCGATGATCACCCCGTTCCTCACGCTCTATGCGCTCCACGACGCGCTGGCCAAGCCGATGCCCGGCAACCCCAGGGCGCCGGGCCTGGCCGAGTCGTGGACCACCTCCCGCGACGGGCTCGTCTACGAGTTCGTGCTGCGCAAGGGGGTGCAATTCCACAACGGCGACGTCCTCACGGCGGAGGACGTCAAGTTCTCGTTCGAGCGCTACCGCGGGACGGCGGCCGCCCTCCTGAAGGGCCGGGTGGCCGCGGTCGAGGTCGTGGACCCCCTCCGGGTCCGGTTCCGGCTCAAGGCGCCCTGGCCGGACTTCTTGACGTTCTACGCCAGCCCCGCGACCGGGGCTGCCTGGATCGTGCCCAAGAAGTACGTCGAGAAGGTCGGCGACGAGGGGTACAAGAAGGCCCCGGTGGGCGCCGGCCCTTACAAGTTCGTGTCGTTCACGCCGGGGGTCGAGCTGGTCGTCGAGGCTTTCGACCAGTACTGGCGCAAGGCACCGACGGTCAAGCGCCTGGTCTTCAAGGTCATCCCGGACGAGTCCACCCGGCTCGCGGCCCTGAAGCGGGGAGAGGTCGACATCGCGTACTCCATCCGGGGCGCGCTGGCCGAGGAGCTGCGCCGGACGCCGGGGCTCTCGCTCAAGCCGGCGGTGGTCCAGGCCACCTTCTGGCTCTCCTTCGTGGACCAGTGGGACCCGAAATCGCCGTGGCACGACCGCCGGGTACGGTTGGCCGCCAACCACGCCATCGACCGGAACGCCATCAACCAGGCCGAGACCCTCGGCTACTCGAAGATCACCGGCAGCATCATCCCCTCGAGTTTCGAGTTCTACCGGCCGGCGCCCCTCACCGCCTACGACCCGGCGAAGGCCCGGCAGCTCCTGGCCGAGGCCGGGCACCCGCAAGGCTTCGACGCCGGTGATTACTACTGCGACGCCTCCTATTCGAACCTCGGCGAGGCGGTGGTCAATTACTTCAAGGCCGTGGGGATCCGCGCGCAGCTCCGTCCCCTGGAGCGCGCGGCGTTCTTCGCCCAGCACGGGGAGAAGAAGCTGCGCAACATCGTCCAGGCCTCCAGCGGCGCCTTCGGCAGCGCGGCCACGCGCATCCAGGGCTTCGTGGCCGCCGGCGGGCCCTACGCCTACGGAAGCTACCCCGACATCGACGGGCTCTTCCAGGAGCAGGCGACGGAGACGGATCTCAAGAAGCGCCAGGCCTATCTGGCGAAGCTCCAGCAGATGATCCACGACAAGGCCATGTTCGCGCCGATCTGGGAGCTGGGCTTCATCAACGGCGCCGGCCCGCGCGTCGAGGAATCGGGGCTCGGCCTCATCGCCGGCCATGCGTATTCGGCGCCGTACGAGGATCTCAGACTCAAGGCCCGGTGAGGGAAGGGGCGCTGGAATGAAACGGTACCTCGTCAAGCGCGTGGGCTACTCCCTGATCTCCCTGTTCCTGTTGTCGCTCATCATCTTCTTTTTCGTCCGGGTGACCGGCGACCCGGCCGTGCTGCTCGTCGAGCCGGGCGCCAGCAAGGCCGACCTCGACACCATCCGCGAGCAGCTCGGCCTGGACCGGTCGCTGGCGGTGCAGTACATGACCTTCATGCGCGACCTGCTCCGGGGCGACTTCGGCAAGTCGTTCTACTACCGCACCCCCGTGCTCGAGCTCTACCTGTCGCGGCTGCCGAACTCGCTGCTCCTGGCCACGGTCGCCATGATCTTCTCGTTGGTCATCGGCATCCCCAGCGGCATCCTGGCCGCCGTGCGGCTCGGCGGCTGGTGGGACCGGGTGGGCAAGATCTTCGCCCTGCTGGGCCAGTCGCTGCCCTCCTTCTGGGTCGGCTTGCTGCTGATCCTCTTCTTCTCCGTCCACCTCGGCTGGCTCCCCTCGTCGGGCTCGGGCACGATCCTGCACGTCATCATGCCCGCCTTCGCGCTCGGCTGGGTCTTCGCCGCCTACAACATGCGGCTCACGCGTTCCTCGATGCTCGAGGTGCTGGGCTCCGAGTACGTGAAGCTCGCGCGCCTCAAGGGCCTGCCCGAAGCGCTGGTCATCGCCAAGCACGCCTTCAAGAACGCCCTCATCCCGGTGCTGACCCTGGCCGGCATCAACCTCGTCATCATGGTCAACGTCGCCGTCGTCGTGGAAACCGTGTTCGCCTGGCCCGGGGTGGGGCGGCTCCTCTACGAGGGTATCTCCTTCCGCGACTTCCCCGTCGTGCAGGCCACGGTGCTCATCGGGGGCGCGATGATCGTGATCGTGAACCTGTTCGTGGACGTCCTCTACGCCGTCATCGACCCGAGGATCCGCTATGAGCGATAGAACTCCCAGCGCGACCATGAACGGCAGCCGGGCCGGCGCCTTCACCCTGGCCTGGCGCTTCGCCTCTCTCGGCACGCGGGGCTATCCGGTGGTGCCGATCGCGATCATCGTGATCGCCGCCATCCTGGCCATCACCGCCGAGCTCATTGCCCCGCACAATCCGGAGGTCGGCCTCCTCGGTGAGCGTTTCAAGCCGCCGGCCTGGCAAGCCGGAGGCACCGAGACGTACCTGCTCGGCACCGATCACCTCGGGCGTGACGTGCTCTCCCGGCTGATCTTCGGCGCCCGAGTGTCGATGATCGTGGGCTTCATGGCCGTGATCGTGGCCGGGGTCATCGGCACGTCGCTCGGCATCATCTCCGGGTACCTGGGGGGATGGGTCGATCAGCTCATCATGCGCATCACCGACACCTGGCTCGCACTGCCGGCGCTCGTCTTCGCCATCTTCCTGGCTGCCATCGTGGGCCCCAGCTTGATGAACATCGTCGTCATCCTGGGGGCCGTGTTCTGGACCCGCTATGCCCGCGTCATCCGCGGCGAGGTGCTCTCCCTCAAGGAGCGCGACTTCGTGCGGCTGGCCATCGTGGCCAACTGCTCGAAGCTGACGATCATGCGGCGACACATTCTGCCCAACGTGATCAACACCGCCATCGTGCTGGCCACCCTGCAGCTGGGCGTGGTCATCGTGGCCGAGGCCACGCTGTCCTTCCTCGGCGTCGGGGTGCCGCCGCCCCAACCCGCCTGGGGCCTCATGCTCGCCGACGGCAAGAAGGGGCTGATGGCCGGCTACTGGTGGCTCACCGTGCTGCCGGGCTCGTGCATCGCGCTCATGGTGCTGGCCGCCAACCTGCTCGGCGACTGGCTGCGCGTCAAGCTCGACCCTCAACTCCGGCAGCTGTGACGGCGCCGCTCCTCGAGCTCCGAGGCCTGACGACGCACTACGTCTCGGCCCGGGGCACCCGCGTCGTGCGCGCGGTCGAGGATGTCTCCCTGACCCTGGAGGCCGGCGGGACGCTGGGGATAGTGGGCGAGTCGGGATCCGGCAAGACCACCCTGGCCCTCACGATCTTGCGCTTGCTTCCACCGGCGGCACGCATCGTGGCCGGGCAGATCCGCTTCGAAGGCGAAGACCTCCTGACCAAGCCTCACGGGGAGATGCGTCGGATCCGGGGCAAGCGGATCGCCATGATCCTGCAGGATCCGATGGCCTCCCTGAACCCGCTCTTCACCGTCGGCGACCAGGTGGCCGAGCCGATCCGCGTCCACGACGGCGCCAAACGTGCGACCGCCTGGGCGCGGGCTCGCGAGCTGCTGCGTTCCGTGAAGATCCCGGCCGCCGAGTCCCGCCTGCGCGATTATCCCCACCAGCTCTCGGGCGGCATGCGCCAGCGGATCGTCGGCGCCATCGCGATCTCGTGCGGCCCGCGCCTGCTCATCGCCGACGAGCCGACGACCAGCCTGGACGTCACCATCCAGGCCCAATACCTGAAATTGCTCCGGGAGCTGCAGCGCGCGCACAGCCTGGCCCTGATCTTCATCACCCACAACCTGGGCATCGTGGCCAAGATGTGCGACCAGGTCGCCGTTATGTACGCCGGGCGTCTGATCGAGTCCGGCCCGGTCGGCCAGATCTTCGACGCCCCGGCGCATCCCTACACGCGGGCCCTCCTGGAGTCGATCCCCCGGATGGGCGATGCCGACCAGCGCCTGACCGCCATCGACGGTCAGCCGCCCGACCTGGTGGCGATGCCCGGCGGCTGCCCGTTCCACCCGCGGTGTCCAAAGATCATGGACCGCTGCCGCACCGAGGAGCCGCCGCGCTTCGACATCGCCGCCGGCCACTCCACGCGCTGCTGGCTGGCCGCGCCGGCCGGGCGATGATCGTCAGGGGGCTGGCCGCGGCCATCGCCCTGGCGCTGGTCGCGCTCGCCTGCCCACCCGGGGTCGGGGCCCAACCGGTAAGCATTCGCCGCGTGGGGTACCTGACACCGGCCCCGCCCGGGGCGCCAGGCCTCGATGAGGTCCGCAAGGCTCTGCGCGAGATGGGCCACGTGGACATCGCCTTCGAGGAGCGTGCGGCGGCCGGCCACGTCGAGCGCCTGGCTCGACGCGTGGAC